>JABGWN010000284.1 GCA_018645535.1 Methanobacteriota archaeon | reverse complement strand
TTCTCGTGGAATCACCGTAACAATAGGGGATGCTACGAGCGAAGATGACATGAAGCAGTGCATTGCTGAGGCAAAGGAACATGGCGAGATTAACGGTTTGCTCCACTGTGTAGGATCCATTGTCATCCGACCCCCCCATGCACTCAACAAAGATGCTTTTGAGGAAGTGATCACAACAAACCTCACCTCGGCTTTCCTTGCCTTGTCCATCGCAGGTAAGGCAATGCTTCGACAAGGAAGCGGCCGTATGGTCTTCTCTTCGAGCGTTGCTGGCTCCCTTGGATTGGTTAATCATGAAGCCATTGCTGCTGCTAAAGGCGGTATTGAGGCTATGGTTCGGGCATCTGCGGCAACCTATGCCCGTCGTGGCTTGAGAATCAACGCGGTCGCCCCTGGTCTTACAGATACGAAGATGGCAAGCAAGATTCTCTCTAGTGATGCAATGCGAGAAACTGCTGCCCAGAAGATTCCGACACAACGAATCAACAAGAAAGAAGAGGCTGCTTCAGCCATGTACTGGTTGCTTACCGGAGCTCCTGACAACTTGACAGGTCAAGTCCTACACCTTGATGGTGGTATGGCCAACGTCTTAGCCTGAGGGAAGGACGTGAGAGCAGTTGTTGTTGGTGCAGGTCTTGCTGGAATAGCAGCGACATGGGCCCTTGAGCAACACGGATACGAATGCGTTCTTCTCGAATCATCTGACCGTATTGGTGGCCGGATGAAGACAACAACACTCGGCGAACACAACGTCGATGAAGGATTCCACGTCCTACATACTGCTTATCCAACCCTCGGAAGATGGCTGGACATTGATCGATTAGAACTGAAACCTATGGATCCTGCTACGAGTCTCATCACCCCTTCAAGTGGCCGTTTACAGACACTTGGCGACCCCCTTCGAGCGCCTTTGTTAATGCTCCCTTCTCTGTTTACTGCAGGACTGTGGAACTCTCTACGGATGCTGCGATGGCGATTAAAATCGAAGAAGAAGGATCTTGAATATGCAATGGACCGTCCAACTTTATCAATCGACAAAGGTTTCGAATCAATGCGCTTTAGCCCATCGTTTAGAGACTCTTTTTTGCATCCACTCTTTACTGGAATTACCCTCGATAATGAACGTCGAGAACGCACATCATTTGCTTCCTTCACATGGGCTGCTATGTCGCATGGAAGCATGACGATGCCAAAAGACGGAATTCAAGCAGTTCCTGAACAACTTGCATCTCAACTGAAAAAGGATACTATCCGCTACAATACGAACGTTCGTTCCGTCTCTTCTTCAGGGGTTACACTTGACAATGGAGAATCGATGGATGCTGATCTTGTTGTGGTAGCTGTACCTCAACATATTGCTAATACTTGGCTTGAGAATCCTCAACAAATCCTTCGAAAACAGACTGCAACATTCGTTTTTGAAGCAGAACAATCACCTCTCGATAAACCTCGATTGCTGCTCAACCGCGAATATGCACAAGAGGAGCAAAACATCCTACATGTCCACGTACCAACCCTGCTACATCCTTCGAGTAAGCATCTCATTGTCGCAACAGTGGTTGGTGAAATCGCATCCGAACATCGAAAAAAGGCTGTCCAGAAATCCATTCATGAGGAACTTGGACAATGGTTTGGTGAAGTCGCATCCTCCTGGAAACTCGTTGGAACGACACACGTCGATTATGCACTTCCATCAGGTTCTGTTACTGCAAAAGGTCGAGAACGGATGGAGCTGG
Organism: Methanobacteriota archaeon; assembly: GCA_018645535.1. Lineage (GTDB taxonomy): Archaea > Thermoplasmatota > Poseidoniia > Poseidoniales > Poseidoniaceae > MGIIa-L2. Next base: position 13,048 of record JABGWN010000284.1, on the reverse strand, counting down.
TTCACGATGGTGTCCATTACATCGGCGACCATACCATTCATCCTTCAGTCCATGGTACCTTGCGCTCTGTTGAGCGTTTACTCGAGCGATTAGAGATTCCATTGCCGCTTCAGTCATCATGAAAGGTTGATGAAGGGAAACGCAGGCGACAAGACATGGCGATTGACCCAGAAGAATTCGATATCCCCGTTCAGGATTACGACTTTTCCAAAGCAACTCAAACCACATCTCTCATCGATCAGATGGCACAAGCAGGTGGTTTTACTGCAACAAAACTCGCTACTGCTCGGGATATTCTTCTCGATATGAAGCAACAATCTGATGCTGTGGATGGTGATTTGAGTAAGGTAACAAACTGGCTTTCTTTCCCTGCATGTCTTTGCGCAACTGGTACACGTTCATTCTTTGTCGAGGCTGTCAAGACCAAGATGTTCAATGTCCTTTCAACAACATGTGGAACGCTCGATCATGATATTGCTCGTTCCTACAAAGACTACTATCACGGAGCTTTTGAACTCGATGATATTGAACTCGGTGAGCATTCCTTGATGCGTCTGGGTAACGTCATTGTCCCAAATTCATCCTATGGAGAAATCATTGAAGCAGTTGTTATGCCCGCACTTGAAGAAATCTATCAAGACCGACTAAAGGAAACTGGAAAGACTGGTGCTGATGCTTGGCTTGGATTTGGCTCAATTCACCTTGTATGGGAACTAGGAAAGCGAATAGGAACGCCAAACTCTCTCATCTATTGGGCCTGGAAGAATCAAATTCCAGTCTGTATCCCTGGTATTACTGATGGATCAATCGGTGCACAATTGTTCATGTTCCGTCAACGTCATCGAGATTTCCATATCGATACACTCGCAGATGAGCAAGTCATGTCTGACCTTACATGGGATGTTGAAACATCCAATGCCCTCATGATCGGTGGAGGCATCTCAAAGCATCACGTCATTTGGTGGAATCAATACAGAGGCGGACTAGACTCTGCTGTGTACATTACAACTGCTCCTGAGCATGATGGGAGCCTCTCAGGTGCTCGACTTCGTGAAGCAATCAGTTGGGGAAAGATGCGTCCTGAAGCCCCAAACATGTGCGTTGAAGGCGATGCAAGCGTCTTACTTCCTTTACTTGGAAGCGATATTTTCAATCGTTGATACGGCCAGCTAAGTACAACATCAATCCAGTTCGTAATGGACTGGTTGGTTGCCATCCTTGCTCATCACATTGCATCAATACATCATGCAGTGGTCCGAGCGGAGGACGTTGTTGTTCCACAACATCTTGAATTGGAACCACACTTATCTTCGGAGAAGGTGGTTGATCGAGTAAAGAAGCAGTGAATGTCCCCGTCGACCCTGCTTGTGTTCGCTGCCAAAGCATAGAGAATTCATCGATGGTTTGCTGCGCAAGCCATCCCCTACGTCCGGCAATGTCGACAATATCTGGTAGTGTTGGAGAATGAAGTGCAATGCGAACCAATGCATCAACGACATCTGATTCTGAAACCCAATAATACATACCTGTTGCCTGATGAGAGGATTCCTTTTGATTCCAGAGTTGCTCAAGAAAGATATGTTTCAAGCCCGTGTTCGAACCTGTTGGAAGAACATCATGCAATCGTATTTGTGAGAATAAGCCTTCAGATTCAACTGTTACAATATTTTCTTGATTGAAGAAGGAAAAACAAGTATCTGCATTTGCTGATGCTTCAATCGAAGAAAGACCTGTTGCAAGAATCGCTTCATAACGCTCAGAATAGGATTCAAAATGGGACGCATCAATGCAAACAGTACATTCAAACATTAACAAGCGTTCAACAAAGGATTGTGCAACAGAACCTTCCAGATGTTGAATCTGTATTCGTCGCATTGCTCTCACTCAAAGGAATGCTTCGATCGCTTGTCGTGTGAGGTCAACAACCAGATCGACTTCCTCAGAAGTAATGTTGAAATTCGGCGTGTAGCGAAGTGCATTGACACCGCCGTGAATGACTCCAAGACCGTGCTTTCTGCACCACACTTCGACCATATCAAATCCAACAACTTGGAAACGTTCAGGGTCAAGTTCTGCACATACGAGCAATCCAGTTCCTTGAACTTCTAGGATTTCATTCGGATATTGTTCCTGTAGCGCCTCGAGTTTCTCAACCATTTCAGCACCACGATCACGGATGTTGTTACGAAGTTCTGGTGTAATGTGGTCCAGAACTGCGACGGCGGTTTCAAGTGCACGTGGATTGGTTGTCATGGTGTTTCCATAAATTCCAACTACGTAGAGGTCGCTTGCTCGCTTGTTCATACCGAGTACAGACAAGGGATATTGTCCTGCATTGAGGGCTTTCGACCATGCTTCAAGATCGGGTGCTTCCGCATCCTCAAATCCTTGATAATCAACGACAGACAAGCATCCTTGCCCTCTCAATCCTGCTTGAACTGAATCGACCATGAGCATTGAACCGTGTTCATTTGTAAGTCTTCGAGCTTCATCATAGAAGGCTCTGTCAACACATCGGCCTGGGCTTCCTTCACCTTGTACAGGCTCAAGTGCCATCATTTCGATAAAGAAGCCTTCATCATCTGCACGCTTGAACATTGCTTGCAATGCAGGAATATCATTGGCAGGTACCAATAGGAGATTATCCATATCTCTGAAACTTGCAAGGTTCTTCTTGTATTTGCTCATACATGAGTGTGAGATTTGAGCAGGACGGCCTGTTCTTCCGTGGAAAGCTCGCTCAACTGCAAGTAATTTGATTGGTTTTCCTTCGTGTCTGCCACCAGGATCAGTCATACTCTTTGCGTTAACATCAGCAATACGAAGACTGACTGTAACTGATTCAGAACCGCTGTTCATACAGATGAAGCGATCAAATGGACAATGACCACGAGTATGGCCAAGTTCCTTGCGAAGTCGTTCCCCAAGGCGTTTTTGAGAGAAAGAAGGAGTCATGATGTTTGCCATTATCCAATTCTGAGACATCGCCTTGATGATAGAATCAGGACCGTGTCCGCTTCCAAGCATACCGTATCCACCATTATCGTGAAGCACCGCACCACTGGAAGTCACCAACCAAGGTCCACGTCCTGCAATTGGAATGTATGGATTCACAGTAGCAGGAGCATAGAAGTTTACGTAGTCTTCTTGCAGATGTGGGATGAGTTCTGATTCTGGAAGAGTCATAACGTCCATTCCAAACTCTTCGATCAAAGCCTGATGTGTAGCACTTGCTTCGTTTATTGCTTGTACAAGTTGGGTGTCAGTAGCACAAAATTGAGCAATGATTTCATCGGTAAGTCCCACGGTTTCCGGAGCTCCGCTTATGTCTCGAAGCTGATGAAGTATGGTGAGAGGATTATCCGCCATGGTATCACGGTGTCGAGGACCTCCTTTGAACATAGCCCTGTAGCCAGTTTCAACACCTCCATATCAGAGGTTGGCATCCACCCTTCGCAGTCCAAAATAAGAAAATTCAATTGGAATTCCATCCATTTCACTTTATTAGAGTCCAAATATCACTCGATCTGAATGGCATATAAATTTAAACTCAATTCAATTGAAATTGGAAAGTATTGTAAATGAAATTACAGTATGTTTTGAGAATTATACGACATTCAAAAAACGAAAATAAATCGCTGTCTCAATTGAGTTCAACGTTCTATAAATCAAAATTCCAATTGGAAATTCGATTATTGTAGTCGAAGAGTATAATAGGCGGGTCGGTTGAACCTTAGACAACCGGGCAAGTCCCGAGGAGATGGGAAATTATGGCAGATAAAGAATACAACATCCAGGAATTAGTACACCGGGATGTCTATGTGAACGACAAAAAAGTAGGAACAATTGTTGGTGAACGACACCACCCTAACGAGGCACGCGTCCAATCGATGCGGATCCAAGTTGAGACAGATGTCGCTGACGAATACATGCGTAAGCCTGCAGAACTAGCACCTTTACCAAAGGAATTGGTGCACAGCATCCAAAACGATGGCACTGTAAAGTTGTCAAAGTCTATGCGTGAACTTCAACGAAGATGGAGAAACACCATCCGTATTGATGAGAAACTCTACGCTCCTGACGAAATGCTCGACCGAGCTGTCTTAGACAACCAAGGTAGAGAAGTTGGCGTTATTGTCGACATGGTCAAAGTTAAGCGCACTTACAAGGGATTCACAGTTCGAACTCGACTCCATGCTCAAAAGCAATATGGAATCGGCGCAGAAATCAAAATTCCAATCACGGCATTCGCAAGAACACGCGAGCGCCTTGACGAAATAGTACTCTCTCGAACCTTCGACCGTGTATTGCAGTTGCCTTCATACATCGCAATTAACGATCCAGAATTCGACGAAGAGTGATTTCCAAACAACCGTCATTCTTATGACAGGGTTGTAGGTCGCAGGATTGCCCTTGCGCGGGTGGCTTAGTCGGTTAGAGCACCCGGCTGATAACCGGGAGGTCGCAGGTTCAAGTCCTGCCTCGCGCACCAACCCTCATCTTTCGCCTGTCGAAAGACTCGCAAAGCACATGAACGGGCGGCGTTTAGCACGTATTGAGGGAAAGCCATGGTCGTTGTCTCAGGAAGTAATGCACAACAGGTAGCAGAACAACTTGCACTTGCTCTGAATTGGGAACACGTACAACTCGAAGCTCGGCGATTCCCTGATACTGAAGGCTACATCCGAATTCCTGAAGAACAAATCGAAGCCATTCGTAAGGAACCTGTAGTTGTTGTATCAAACACATTCCCAGATGCTGGCATCGTTGAAACACTCCTCATGCTCAAAGCAATTTCAGATGTTCGAAAAGGTTCCTTGGAAAACCTACGAGGTATAGAACCTCAAAGAATGGAGAATATTGGCCCCGGGGTATACCTTGCGGTACCATATTTCGGATATTCTCGACAAGACAAGCGTTTCAAGCCTGGAGAAGTCATCTCAGCACGGGCAATTGCTGACATGCTCGCAACACAGTGTGATGGCTTGACGGTACTCGATTTACATGCTCCTCAAGTCCTTGAAAATCTTACCATTCCAGTTGCATTTACCTCTGCAATGCCAGAGTTGGCTAACCATCTTCAATCCGAAGTCAAGCCTGATTTCATACTCTCTCCTGACAAAGGTGCAATCGATCGTGCAAGTCAAGTTGCAAAATTAATCGATTGCGAATTCTCTTACCTGGAGAAAACCCGTATTGATGCACATACAATTATCCACAAAGCGAAGGATTTGGATGTCAAAGGAAAAGTTGTGGCGATCGTCGATGATATGATTGCAACCGGTGGAACAATCTGTCGAGCTGCTGATGCATTGAGAAGCCAGGGTGCTACAGAAGTTCACGCCGCTTGTTCCCACGGCCTCTTCACGGGTGGAGCAATTCGACGTCTGACACAATTTGTTGACGGCGTTCACGCAACAGGTAGTTTGGCAAATCCTCGCTCAGTCATCGATGCAGGCGAGGCGTTGGCACGTGGTGTTCGAGAACTTCTCAACAACTGACCGCTTTACTGTGTTCAATTTCCTGTCCAATGCGTTTATATGGACGGGTTACAGCCGAAGGATTACCACACGAGGTATTACCAATGAGTGTACATGTAAGATTTGAAACCCCAAGCGACGTCGCCGACAAGATTTATGAGCTCATTCGAGCAAATTCCGGTGGCCGAATTAAGAAAGGAAGCAACGAAGTAACCAAGTCCGCAGAACGCGGTACTGCACAATTCGTCGTCCTTGCAGAAGACGTCAACCCTCCAGAACTTCTGGCTCACATTCCTTTGATTTGTGAAGAAAAAGGAATTCCATACGGATACGTTCCTTCTCAAGAATTCCTTGCAAAAGAAACAGGACTTCCAAACGGAGTCAAGACTGCTTCCATCGCTCTTATGGAAATTCCAAAGAGTAACACAGAAGCATTCAACGCCGTTGTTGAGACCATCAACGGACTCAAGAACTGAAACCTGAGGTGAATTAAATGAGTGACGATACAGTAAGCGGATGGCCTGCTGAAGTAGTTGAGATTGTCGGCCGTACTGGCATGACAGGCGAAGCAACTCAGGTCAAAGTCCGTGTTAACGACGCACCCAACCCACGAGACGTTGGCCGAATTATCACACGAAACGTGATCGGACCTGTTCGAATGGGAGATATCCTAATGCTCCGAGATACGGGAAGAGAAGCCCGTAAGCTAAACTCACGGTGATTATCATGCCAGAACGAAGAGTTTGCACATTCTCCGGAGAAGAAATTGAACCAGGTACAGGAACTATGTTTGTCCGCAAGGACGGAAGCATCCTCTGGTTCAAGAACAGCAAGGCCCGCAAGAACATGGTCAAGTTGGGTAGAAATTCACGTAAGGTGAAGTGGACCCGTCACTTTGTTCGTGGCGGAATTCGCTGATCTCATTCGGTGAACTGATAAAGGGGCCCTTGGTGGCTCAGGCTGGTGAAGAACATGGAAATAACCTACATTATGGTAAAACCTGATGGCGTACAACGAGGATTAGTCGGCGAGATAATTGGCCGTTTTGAACGAAAGGGTCTCAAATTAGTCGGCCTTAAATCAATGGTACCGAGCGAAGAAATTGCTCGTACACATTATGATGTCCACAAGGAACGCCCATTTTTCCCTGGATTAATCAAATTCGTAACATCTGGACCCGTTGTCTGCATGGCATGGGAAGGTCGAGATGCAATTTCAGTTGCTCGTAAACTCATTGGTTCGACCAATGGTCGAGAAGCTGAGCCTGGTACAATCCGTGGAGACTTCGGAATGGATATGGGTTACAATATGATTCACGGATCAGATGCTCCTGAAACTGCAGCATTCGAACTTGGACTTTGGTTCCCTGAAGGACTCATGGATTGGAAGAACACCATGGGCACCTGGGTTTACGAGTAAGGTTCATCCTTCCTCCCCGTGGAGGCCATGTTATGGACGAGACAGAAGATATCGCTGAAGAGCCGGTGGCTCGTGGCGAAAATCGTCAACCGATTGTTTCTGTTCTCGGTCACGTTGACCACGGTAAAACAAGCGTTCTCGACTTGGTTCGTTCTCTCGGAAGTGAGCGACAAGCAAGTGTGATGGATCGTGAAGCCGGTGGAATCACACAACACATCGGTGCAACCGAAGTTCCTGCAAAGATTCTCAATGAAACATGTGCTGAACTTATGCAAGGGCGGCCATTCAAATCACCAGGATTACTTTTCATCGATACACCTGGTCACCATTCTTTTGCTTCACTTCGCAACCGTGGTGGAGCTCTTGCTGATATTGCCATTCTTGTGGTTGATATTATGGAAGGGTTGCAACCTCAAACCATTGAATCGATCAACATTCTCAAGCAAACAAAGACTCCGTTCGTTATTGCTGGAAATAAGATTGACAGAATTCATGGATGGAGATGCAAGAAAGACCGTTCCTTCCTCGCATCGTTAGAAGACCAGCGACAAGATGTTGTCGATTTATTCACAACACGTTACTGGAAACTTGTTGGTCAGGTTTCTGAGCATGGAATTAACCTTGAACGGTACGACCAAATCAAAGATTTTAGACAATCGTTCCCGCTGGTTCCAATGTCTGCAAAAGAAGGTGAAGGATTGCAAGATCTTCTCACCGTCACCGTTGGTTTAGCAGAACGCTTCCTTGAAGACCGTCTCACTGATACACTCGGACCTGCCGAAGGAACCATCCTTGAAATGAAGGATGAGATTGGGATGGGGAAAACAATCGATGTCATTCTTCATCGAGGGTCACTCAACGTAACCGATACGATTACTGTTGTCAGTGCAGATGGTCCGTTTGATGTTCGCATCAAGGGACTGAAGCGTGCTCGTGGTATGTCAGAGATGCGAGATGCTGGTGATCGATGGGAATCAGTCGACACAATTGATGCTGCAGCAGGTGTCAAGATTATTGCACAAGGACTTGAGAAGGCACTCGCAGGAACAACAATTCGACTCTCAAGTGAAGAAGCATGGGAAGAAGCTCGTAAAGAAACCCAAGTCTCTGTTGAACTCGATGAGGAAGGAATCGTCATCAAGGCAGATACCATTGGTGGACTAGAAGCACTCGCCTTTGAACTCAAGAAGATTGAAGTTCCAATCCGAAGAGCCACTGTTGGTCCTGTCAACAAAAGAGATCTCATGACTGCTGAAGCCGCTAGTAGTCCACTAAATCAGATTATTCTCGGTTTCTCAATTGAACCAAACAACGAAGTTCGGGCCCTTGTCAATCAGGGCGATGAAAGCGTTACTTGGATTGGTGGCGACATCATTTACCACATTATCGATCAATTCGAAGAATGGAAAGAAGAACGAAGGAAGGCAATCGATGCTGCAACTCGAGAGAACCTCATCTATCCTGGAAAACTTCTCTATCTTGAAAATCATACATTCCGTAACAAAGGACCTGCCATTGTTGGGATGCGCGTTCTTGGTGGACGAGTTCACCTAGGTCAGCGATTGATGAAAGTCGACGGAACCGCTGTTGGTCAGATTCGAAGCCTTCGTTCCCGTTCGAGTGATGAACTCAAAGAAGCAAAACAAGGTGAAGAAGTCGCTGTTGCTATCATGGGCCCGACTGTTGGAAGGCACATTGAGGAGTTGGAACTTTTCTATGTTGACATCCCTGAATCTCACGTTCCACGACTTGCGAAAGTTGAGTTGACAGAACTCGAAAAAGAGATTCTTGAAGAGATTATCAAACTCCATCGTAAGGATGACCATTTCTGGGGCAGACGGCACGTAGCGTGAGGTTTGTTCGACGTATGAACGGCATACATTCAAGTATCATGTCAAGCGGTCGTAAGGCTGAGAACGCATAGGTGAATCATGATGGATGCTGGATTTTCACAACAAAATAGCGGCGGAGACGCCCGTACGCAAGATCTCATTCGAACCGTTGCTGACATTTCCAGCGCTTTGATGAACGAAGTAAGCAAAGTTATTATCGGTAAAAACGAGAACTTGCGTCGAGTAACTGTTGGTATTCTATCCAACGGGAACATACTTCTGGAAGATTTCCCAGGACTTGCTAAAACACTTCTAGCAAACACCTTCGCTCGTGCACTTGGATGTAAGTTCAAGCGTGTTCAATTCACTCCTGACTTGCTTCCTTCGGACATCATGGGTACATACATGTACGATCAAAAGTCTGGTGAATTCAAGTTGCGTGCAGGTCCATTGTTCTCGAACATTCTTCTCGCTGACGAGATTAACCGTGCTCCTCCAAAGACCCAAGCTGCTTTGCTTGAAGCAATGGAAGAGAAGCAAGTAACCATTGAGGGTATCACCCACAAACTTCCTGCTCCGTTCGTTGTTCAAGCAACACAGAACCCGATCGAGCAAGAAGGAACATATCCCCTTCCTGAAGCGCAGATGGATCGTTTCCTCATGAAGATGAGTATGGGTTACCCTGACCGTGCTGAAGAGAAAGCAATTCTTGCTCGACGTAAGTTGCGTGGAAAGGACAGTCACGATGTCGAACAAATCACATCTCCAAAGAAGGTCGTTGCTATGCAAAAAGCACTGGAAACAGTCCATGTTGACCCAGCCATTCTTGCCTATATCGTAGAAATCGTTCAGCGTACTCGTGAAGATCACCGTGTCACCAACGGTGCTTCGCCTCGTGCATCACAATCCTTGTTCAAGACTGGTCGTGCAGCAGCAGCTATTGCTGGGCGAAACTATGTCATACCTGACGATATCAAAGGTATTGCACTGCAAGTTATCTCTCACCGTATCAACATGAAGCCTGAGGCAAAGATTCGTGGAATCACTGGAATGCACATCGTTCGAAAGATTCTCTCGGAAGTTCCTGTTCCTGTAATTTCTTGAACCTAAGCGCTCTTTGGAGGCTGAAGTTCAAAATGGGTGACCTATCTGGGTAACATTGAGGGGGAGCACGTATGACAATGAATCCGTACAAAATGGTCATCGCTGTCGCTAATCAAAAGGGCGGTTGTGCAAAGACGACAACTGCGGTAAACCTTGCTGCTGCTCTGGCAAAAGGTAATCGAAAACAAGGCGTACCTCCTGCTAAAGTATTGCTCGTAGATCTTGATCCTCAAGGAAACTGCGCAACTTCATTCGGTATTGAGAAGAAGAATATTCGACGTACAGCTTACGATGTTCTTGCGAATGATTCCGGTGAAGAACTTCCATTGATGGAAGAATACCTGCTTACACCAAGAGAACTTACTGATGCAATGCAGAAAGCATTTATTCTACGGAAAGGGAAGAAAGCCCCACAGAATTTGACCATCGATAATCTCTGGTTGCTTCCAAGCGACATCCATCTTTCAGGAGCAGAAATAGAATTATCTCACAAGATTGGACGGGAAACCAGACTTCGTGAAGGTCTTGAACCCATTATTGATGAGTTTGATTACATCGTAATCGATACGCCTCCTTCACTCGGTTTACTCTCCATCAATGCCATGTGTGCAGCCAATTGGGTTATGGTCCCAGTTCAAGCAGAATACTATGCGCTTGAAGGATTCAGTATGTTGATGAATTCAATCAAGATGATTCAGAAGCGCATTAATCGAAATTTGAAGATCTTTGGTGTTGCAATGACGATGGTTGATGCACGATCAAAACTCAGCCGTCACGTTTGCACAGAAGTAAGTCGTAAGATTCCAAATAAGGTCTTCAATACTACGATTCGTCGCTTAGTAAAGGTCGCTGAAGCACCTTGGAGCGGTGCTCCAACCGTTTTGTTAAATGAGCCTAGAGCCAGTGGAGCAGGTGCAGGATCGCTTGAATATTGGACACTTACCAAAGAATTCCACAACAGGGTTCAATCAATGCGTCGTGAATTTGGTGTGAAAGAACATCCAAAATTGTTGACTGGTCGTCGATGAATAGGCGAGAAACCTACTCTTTCGATGCTCTTTCGCGCGGTCAGGTTAAGTACGAATGCGTACGCATTCAGTTCGGGATACACATATGACTGGAGAAGGAATGACCTCTGTAAGTGTAAGTTATGAAGTTCGTAGACAGTTGAATACTATGCGAACGGTCAATGGACATAAGAGCGTAAACTTGCTTCTTGAAGATGTTATTCGAGCACATAAGATGGCTCGGATGCGCGGTGAACTCGATGTATTACAAGAGCATCTAAAGAGAGTTGCTGATGTGAATGTTGAACATTTAGTCGATCGATTGAACATGGCTCCATTCAAGGTTTGAGGTGATTGGAAATGATGGCATGGCGTCCACCTGGTTACCTTCTAACAACACAACAACTTGTTCGTGCATTATTCGATGATTCAACTGATGAATCCAAACTCTTGACAGCTGCTGCAGCTGGTAAAGTCGAACTCTTCGCTCTTAACAAATCATGGAATGCTGTTCTTTGGCTGATCATGAATACACTCAAAGAAGATGGAAAACCAATCTATTCTGGAGTTGAACTCGGAAACTTACGTTCCTGTCTGCCTATTGCGTGGCGCTGATTACTCGTTGCCCAACTTAGCGAGATATTCGTGCCCATACCATTTCCATTGTTCCGTTGTCCATCCATCAGGAAGGCCTCCTTCTGGCAATGGTGGGGCTTCTTGTGGCTCTTCTACGGCTGGGGCTGGTTCTGCTTCAGGTTCAGGTTCAGGTCCGGATTCGCCCAATGTTGCAATCGATTCGATCGATTCTTCATCACTGAAGAGTTCCTCAGCAGACACTCCTCTGGATGATTCAATGACTTTTTCCTCCTTCTCTTGTTCTTCTAGATTCAAAGGTTTGACATCTTCTTCCCAAAGTGAATCGGATTCAACGCCACCAAAGGCTGAGGAACCTGCTGTTCCTTCCAATGCTTCATCCATTGCTGCTGAAGTTGGTAATCCGGCTCCGCCGTAAGTCTTGGCGGTTTGTGTTGATTTACGACGTGAAGCGAGCGTTCCAATAATGACGATGACCAATGTTAGTATTCCAAAGAGACCTCCTCCATAAACCAAAACATCCGACATTGCATCTGTTTCATACCATGCCTCATCTGTGGAGGTTGTCTCTGATGACGTGTTCCAACTTGAGAACGATTTTGTAGTCTCATTTGCTGCTACAGAATCTGCAACGTACTGAACATAGGCTGGTGTTCGCCATCCAACGCATACATCTCTTACATCCGTGAAGTCGAGGTTACAGTGGTCTTGAATGGTTTGAATTCGTGCGTCGTTATCGTTGTAATCTGAATTTGAACCTGTACCATCTCTGTCAATATCGAGGTATTCATTTGGATCTAAATCCATATCCTTCGATTCTGAACCATCTGCCCATCCATCACCGTCTTTGTCTTCACATCCAAAGGATTCAAGTTCCGTATTCTGAAGAGGGTCTTCAGGGTCAGGTAACCATGCCTTAGTTGACGTTCCTGGCTTGGTTGGGCACTTGTCAGACATAACACCTGTTGCGTTATCTCCGTACCCGTCACCATCACCATCACTCCATTGAGAGATGGTGTCTGGAAGAGCATCAGCACCTTGTTGTGCAGTCCAATTCTCATCAGGGTCGGAATATCCATCAAGATCTCCATCAGGGCATCCATACCGGTCTTTTGTTGAGAATCCATTGACTTGTGGGCATCCATCTGCAAGTGTTCCTTGAGGATTATCTCCGTATCCATCTCTGTCAGAATCTATCCATTGTGAACTATCTGTTGGATAGATGTCACCATCTTGGCCATCTGAGTTATCTCCATATCCATCACCATCTGAATCGATGGTTTGCTCAGGATTAGAAGGGAACATGTCTGAATTATCACCAACACCATCACCATCTGAATCTACACTTTCATCCGGTATATTTGGGAACTCATCGCTGTTGTCACCTACTCCATCTCCGTCTGAATCCAAGGATTCAGAAGGATTCGTGGGGAAGGCATCCAATGCATCAGTGACTCCGTCTCCATCGCTGTCAATATCGTACAATCGTACACGTGTGGAGGATGTAAATCCAGAGATGATGTAGACTTCCCCATTCGCACCTTTCAGAGATGCAATCACTTTACCGCTGCTATCGTACATATCTCCTTCTTGGAAGGTTTGAACATCGACA
>JABGWN010000047.1 GCA_018645535.1 Methanobacteriota archaeon | reverse complement strand
TTCAGACCAATCCAACCATTCCGATGTTTGTTCGATAAGAACGGAGCGACCAAGCAAATGGAATGTTGCACCTGATTGTTCACTTGCCTTTGCAACACCGATTATACACGCAGCAGTCACGCCAGAACCGCCACCTGAGACCAGCCATACATCATCGGATTGCAATGGTTCAAGATCACCCACCACATCCTCTGCAAAGGCTGCTAGAATCCAGCGACGTTGATCTCTGTCAAGGCCGATTTCAATATCTCCTCCATAATTGAACAATTCATGCTCAATAAGTTCAGCAGCATTTTCGGCATCGAAAATTAATTCTGGATGAACGTCTAGTGCTCGTGAACGTAATTGTGGTCGTTCGAAGGAATACGATTTCGTAACGCCTGAAGCTGCGCATTGAATCGAATTGAAACGCTCTCCGAGCGTTCCGTGTCGTCCATCCATCGCAGTTACACTTGCAATCAAACCGTTGGAAAGACTTGCTAATGTAGCATCCAATCCCTTGAGTAATCCAAACCAACCATGCGCTGAGAGAGTTACTTGAGAAGATGGCGTAGCATCTTCTGCCCATTCAGATGATGCGAGTTTCATTGGAGCAAGATGAATCACACCAGCGAGTTGAACATCTGATAGAGCAGAAGTGATTGATTCGAGATGTTCATTGTTCCCAGGATCGCCTCGGTGTACTGTGCGACCCTGTTCGGTTTGAATCGAAACATCGCGAATACCTGCTTCAAATCCAACACGTATAGTCGATAATCCACGATGTTCTAAGCGAGAACAAAGTGCTTCTGCAATTCCCCATCCATCATCAGTGACAACCACTGTTCCTTCTAAAGAAAGATTGTCAGCAATTGTCTCCGCTTCTTCAACCTCAACTTGCCAACGGCGAGATCCTGTCACTTCAGGAGTTGATGGTGTGGGAGCAAGTGCTAGTGTCGACGTATCTACAGCAGGCGTAGTTGGTTGTGCTTCGGATTGCCCACCTTTCATCTTCACAATATATCCTACAAAGTGATTCAGTGTTGGGTGATTAGAGAGCAAGAAATCTTCATCAACTGGGAGAGAGAATATCTCTCGAACATCAACCATAATCTCAGCTTGCTTGACTGTATCAATACCGAGTTCACCTTCTAAATCCTGATCCATTTCAATGAAATCAGCAGGATAGCCTGTATGTTTCACAACCACTTCAATCAAAGATGATTCAATGTTCGTATCTTTGATTACTGGTGTTGTCGGTGAAGCAGGAGCAGCCGCTTCTGATACGATTGGTGCTACCTCAACTGCGGCTTGTGTAAGAGGGGCTTGTGAAGGAATGCCTCCTTTCATCTTCACAATATAACCAATCATGTGATTCAATGTTGGATAATCGGAAAGGAGGAAATCCTCGTCAACTGGTAACGCAAATAATGTTCTGATATCGACCATAATCTCGGCTTGCTTAACCGTGTCAATGCCAAGTTCACCTTCCAAATCCTGATCTAACTCAATGAAATCTGCGGGATAGCCAGTATGCTTAACGACAACATCGATTACTTGTTGTGTCATTTCCGAATCAGTAGCAACTAATACTTCTGCATGAGCAATTGGTTTGACTACAGGCTCAGATATTTGGACAGGTGCAGGCTCAGAAACGGGCTCAGATACTTTTTGTTCAGCAACATCGACTGATGTTTCGCCACCTTGCATCTTCTGAATGTAGCCAATCATATGGTTCAATGTAGGGTAATCTGAGAGAACGAATGTTTCATCAACTGGGAGGGAGAAAAGTTGTCGGATATCGACCATGATTTCTGCTTGCTTGACAGTATCAATTCCGAGTTCACCTTCAAGGTCTTGATCAAGTTCTACAAAGTCTGCGGGGTATCCAGTGTGTTTCACAACAACATCGATTACAGTTTGCACCATATCTCCACTGACTGCTGGAGCAGGTGTACTCGGGGCGGTTGAAGGTGGCGTTGGTTCTGCTAATGGTGCGACTTCAACCTTAGGTGTTGGTTGTTCTAGAGGAGTGTCCACTACTGAGGGGAGTCCTTCAAATGGAGCTGTCACTTCGTAAACATCACCTTGAATTCCTCCATGGAGATTGTTATCTCCATCGACATAGGCAACCAACTTATTATCGAGAACACGTAATTGAATATCGTCACTATCGGCAAGATTACGGCACCATGAAAGCAACCGTCCCCCATCAATTCTCTCCCCAACAATAGGCCATGAACGAACCATGGAAAGCCCGATCTGCGAACCGAATCCAGCTGCGAAGCGCATGCCGTATTTCAGTTCAGAGTAATCTCCGCCCTTGGAAAGGTTGAGGTTCCCGAGTTCTTCATCCAGAACTTTGTGATTCGCAATAGGCGGAATTCTCTTGTTCAATAGCCCATAAAACATACTTGCATCTTCAATTCCGACACCCATCGGGTGTCCTGTGAATCCTTTCGTATTGGCAATAACCATCTGATCAGTGCTATCTCCAAACGTCTTTCGAAGTGCTCGAACTTCACTTTGGGCACTGCCTCCACGAGCGGGAGTGTACGTTTCGTGCGAATAGAAAACGAGTTCCTTTGCCATTTGATGACGATTAAGACCCCACTTCTTTTCCATTTTTCCAACAAATGTATCGACTGTTTCTGCAACGTGTTCGACATCGAGACGAGTTCCGTGATATGCTGAGTTTGCTG
Source organism: Methanobacteriota archaeon (assembly GCA_018645535.1). Classification (GTDB taxonomy): domain Archaea; phylum Thermoplasmatota; class Poseidoniia; order Poseidoniales; family Poseidoniaceae; genus MGIIa-L2. The sequence continues at coordinate 5,662 of JABGWN010000047.1, read as the reverse complement.
TCATAGCACCAAGCAATTCCGCAATTGGTTGAACGCCTCGTTGTTCCGCTTCGCTCTTTCGCTCAACGACGAATGCTGCTGCACCCATGCCAAGAATGAGTCCATTACGGCGCTTGTCGAATGGCAATGCAGCTTCTTCAACGACATTACTTGTTGATGCAGCCCCAGAGGCTGCAAACCCACTACCAATCCATTCCCATAGTTCGTCCCCTGTCACATCATCAGCGGACAGGATAACGACTCTATCGACACGATCGTTTGCAAGCCAATCTTCCGCTATTTGGAAAGCACCAGTAGCAGAAGCACATGCCAAATTAATCGTGGTTGTGGGGCCACGGATGCCGGTGTATTGAGCAAATTGTGAATGACCCATCGTCAAAATTTGGAAGAGATATCTACGATCGAATTTCCCTTCACCATCATCTCCGTCAGACTTTGCATGTTTCATGGCCATCTGCATTCCAGAGAAACATGATGCAAAGACGATTCCAGTTCGATCTCTATGGACTGAAGGAACTTGCCAATTTCGTATTAATCGCAGTCCGCCCTTGCCAATCTGTTCTTCTGGAGTAAGCGGAATCCCCGCATCACGTAGTGCAAGAAGACCCGCAGCCATAGCGAGTTGTGTCGTAATATCCCATGCCATTACAAGTTTGGGATCTACGCCGAATTCTTCTGCTAGGTCAAACGCTGCTTTGACTCCAGCAAGTTGAGGAATATCTCCAAACACCTTCGCTTGCTCCATGTTTACAGAACCATCACGGCCTTTGATTAAACGTGTAATATTTTTATCGAGGAGACGTTGTTTGTATTCATCAGATACTTCTTGGATACACGTTTCACCACGAACCAAACGTTCGAAGACGTCTTCGTCGAAGACCTTCTCCCCGCCTGGAAGACCAAGCGAGATACCAGAGACAACATACGGATCAGAACGTCGTTGCATCAAAGGATCATGAACGGCGACCGACTGGACTTCAGTATTGGTTTGGGATGAAACAAGATGAACTTGAGGAGCCCAGCCTTGTGGTGTTTCTCGTACCCAACGCTCTAAATCCGCAACGGTTTCAGCACTTGATACATCAATTTCAGAATCTGTTTTGGCTTCGTTTCGTATTCCTGCGATAATCGTTTGAAGAGAAGATTCGGACAATCCAAGTCCAGAACGTAGATTGACCATTCCTTGACAGAACATTGCAGGATAACCACAATGCGAAGAAATCCGGTCGCCAATGTAATCTGCGACTGTTGTTTCTTTGACCACTTGCACTGTCGTTGAGACCGGAGCAGAGACAGGTGTAGTTGCACCGCCTTTCGATGGAAGAGGACGTCCGCGAACTCGAAGATCTTCTTGGCTGGAACGAACTGGAAGTTCCATCGCAGAGTGTGCTTCAATAGGTCCTGCTCTGAATGCCTGTGAGAAGACTTCTGAATTCGCCTCGATTCTTCTAGGAGGGCGACCTGCAACAGCGAGAGCACCTAATGCTGTAAGGAAAGATGCTATTCCTCCTTGCTTCGGATGATTCGTCATGATTGCAAGGTGTGGTTGATCTTCAAGAATTTGAGATGCAAACATCGTCAATGCTCTCTTTGGCCCAACTTCAACAAAGATGCGAGCACCGGCTGCGTACATAGTTTGGATTTGACTTGTCCATTCAACAGAAGAAGCCATTTGTGGAGCCAGTTTTGCCAGTATACCTTCTTTTGCATCTGGGCCTTCAGTTGGGTAAAACATTCCATCTACATTGGCAGTGATTGGAATGTTCGGCCAATTAATTTCGAGCGAAGATAGGAATCGACGAAGGGGTTCATTTGCTGGGGCAACAATACTTGAATGGAAAGCGTGACTCGTGGCTAACGGGACACAATTGAATCCTTCTTCTTCGAAGACCTTCATGACATCTTGAACCGCCTCGGTAGCGCCAGCAATAACAGTCATCTTCGGAGAGTTTTTGTTTGCTGCAATCACATAGCCTTCAGTGGAAGAAAGAATTCGCTCAACATCTTCGTACGGAGCAGTAACGCTTGCCATCAATCCTTTGTCATCAATTTCAACAGATCCCATCTCCGTACCGCGGGCAGCTGCTGCGCGCAGAGCCCCGTCCATGTTGAGAATTCCAGATGCCATTAGAGCAGCATACTCTCCTAACGAATGGCCAGCCACCATATCCGGATGGTGCCCGTAAGCATTCAAAGCATGCTCAATTGCTAAATCTGCAGTCAGCATTGCTGGTTGTGTGTATTCAGTTTGCTTGAGTTTATGCTCAGCAGCAATTCGTTCTTCTTTCTCAAGTCCTTCTCTTAGGACAAAGGATGACAAGGTTTCGCCATCAAGTACCTCGACCATTGTTGAATCAGAGGCTTGCCAGACGTCTTGTACAGGACCATATCGATGGAAGAGATCAGTTGTCATTCCAACATACTGTGAGCCTTGACCAGGATACATGTGAGCTATTTTTGTTCCATTCGGAAGGCTTGCCTCATCACTCACGAGAATTCCTTGTGCCTGTAAGAAGCCCCATTTTGCTTTGTCAGAGAGTGAACTTGTTGCAAGTGTCTTTCTCTTTTCAAACTCAGCCCAAGATGTTGCGACAAGTGCCATGCGGCATTTGGCATCCGCTTGGAAGTTTGAACACGCATCTTGCAAAGCCATTGAAAGACGGAGGCCTCGAGGATCGGAATCGAAAAGAGCACCTTCAAACTCAACTTTGGAGAGAGATGCGGTGAGTTCTTCAATAGAATTCCCTGAAAGGAGGAGTACGCCTCCCTCAATCGCTTTCATTGCTTCATGGGTCAATGTTGGTTTGGCGCTTGAATCGAGAATCGATGGGGCTGAGACAGAGGATGAACGCGAATAAGATTGCCAGCGGATATCCCAATCCTGTGCCATCTCTTGATGGTATGATGGGTCATATCCTTCCAATGCAATATGGAAATTTGTCCCTCCAAATCCGAATGCGGAAACACCAGCTCTGCGAGGGTGATTACTTGGCACAGGCCATTCTCTTGCCTGAGTAGGGACAAAGAAGGGTATGTTTGGCCAATCAACGGTTGGATTAGGAGTTTCAAACCCTGCTGAAGGAGGGATTGTGCGATGGTGGAGGGCCATAACCGATTTGATGATGCCCGCAATTCCAGCTGCTGCTTTGAGGTGACCAATCTGAGATTTGATAGAGCCTACTGCCACATTATCCCCAGAGTCCGCATCTGTCCACAATCGAGTGAGTGTCGAAAGTTCAGTTGCATCTCCAACCTTTGTCGATGTCCCATGCGCTTCCACTAGTTCAACGGAAGAAGCAGGATATCCTGCTTGATTGTAAGCACGGGCTATGGCTTGAATTTGGCCTCGTTGACTCGGAGCTGTGATTCCTTTGCCTCTGCCATCTGATGAACCGCCAACGCCGCGAATGACGGCGTGAATGACGTCATCGTCAGAAATAGCATCAGATAAGCGCTTGAGAACCATGACTCCAGCGCCTTCTCCCATTACGAATCCATTCGCCCGAGCATCAAATGGCGTTGAGTGTGTTGGCGAGAGTGCACCAATTGCGCTGAATTTAGCATACGTTGCAGGATCCATTGTTCGGTCTGTTGCACCAGCGAGCATGACATCGGCTTGTCGTGTTTGCAATAATCGGCAAGCATCCATGACAGCAGCCATTGAAGAGGCACAAGCAGCATCCATTGCGTGATTCGGACCTTGAAGATCAAGAAGGTTAGCCACTCTTCCTGAGACGACATTTGCAAGTTCACCTGGCATTGTATCTTCATCAACTTTAGGAGAGTGTTCGTTTACGTCTTCCATGAACGATTCTTTTGCAGATTCTGGCATACCATGTTGTTTAGCAAGTTCAGCTGTGTGATTTGACCAAACCCGGATATTTGACAGATTTCTGTTTTCACCACCAAGAGCGTTTGCGAAAACAACGCCTGCTCTTTCTCGAGGGAATGTCTTTCCATCATCCCCATACCCTGCTTGTTCTATTGCTTTTGCAGAAACTGAAACCGCCCATAATTGACATGGATCTATTTGTGGAAGTGTGCCAGGGGGCTGCCTCCACCTTCTCCAATCGAACTCATATCCTTCTACGAACGCTCCAATCTTGGAATAAGTGAAGCCGTGTTTGATGTCACCTGGTTTCCCTTCAGTCCAGAAATGATCAACAGGGCCTGGCCAACGACCTTCCCGTACCTCACGAATGCTTACATGTGAATCGATGATGTTTTGCCAGAAAGTATCGAGGTCGGGGGCATCGGGCATCATCGCTGCAACACCAATTACTGCAATCGGCTCAAACGGCCCTTGTTCCAACCCTTCGCAGGGTTTTCCGTCATCTGTTGTGATGGTCATCTTGTTCACCTCATACGTCCATGATACTCTGAGGCACCATGGTGATTGAATAGCCTGCATCAACATGGATGCATTGCCCGGTTACACCGGCAGAAAGTTGGCTAGCAAGCCAAAGAGTCGTTCCTGCGACATCGGATTGGCTGACATTTCTTCGCAGAGGAGCGTTTGCTTGGACGTGATCGAGAATTTTATCAAATCCAGGAATTCCGGAAGCTGCAATCGTCCGTATTGGCCCTGAAGAGATACTGTTGACTCGATGACCATGTGGCCCTAAATGACAAGCAAGTTCTCTTGTCCAGCATTCAAGAGCAGCTTTAGCCATCGACATGATTCCATACGAGGGGACAAAACGTGTTGATGCTGCATACGTCAGAGTGATTGTTGAAGACCCTTCGCTAAGGTGGGGCATAGCGAATTTCAAACATCGTTGCAAGGAATTTGCAGAAATGGTCATTGCAGTATTGATATCTGCATCTTCTACGAAAAGAATTGGCCTATCAAAACAACTACGTGGAGCGAATCCTATTGCGTGAACGAGGATATCGATCTTCCGCCCAGGATGTTCTTTGGAGAAGGCTTCGAAGAATTCACCAGTGGTTTCATCTTTAGCAACGTCGAGGGGATAGAATCCTTTGATCGCTGGAAGTTTGTCTTTGAGTTGGAAAACCCGAGACATGAATCGCTTTTGGAAGCCCAAAAACAGGTCGACTCCTGCCTCTGCAAGTTGTTGACAGATTGCCCAAGCAATCGAATCTTCACTCGCAACTCCGAACACTACGGCTGTTTTTCCCTTTAGACCTAGCATCCGCATCTCACCAATCGCAGGTGTTACCCAGCACAGCACGTCTTTGAGTATTCCCCTTCTTTTGGCTCAAATATTGGCCTTACTCGACCTTAAAGAAAAAGGCGACGGCGTTACAAATCGTCAAACATAGCATCGAGGTCATCCGATTCAAAATTTTCACCCTCTTCAAAATCGAAATCTAGATCAAATTCATCATCAATTTCTATTGCTTCTTCTTCAGGCTCGTCTTCAACTGCAACATTACGAGAGGAATTCCGCTTCGAAATTCGAGAGATGATTACCAGAAGGAAGATGATGAAGAGTACGCCTCCACCAATAGCGCCATACATAGCCAAATCATCTGTGTTCTCAAGAGAGAGGCCCCCGAGTGCTGAGGATTCATCTTCTGCTTCTACAATCAGGTCAAAACTTACTGAATCGGATACAGATTCCTCATTATCACTGGTTGCGACAATGGTGATTCCAGCACGGATCTCATCCGCAGCATCACTTGGGGCCCTTACAAT
>JABGWN010000283.1 GCA_018645535.1 Methanobacteriota archaeon | reverse complement strand
TCTATCTACAATATCACGTTTCTCCAGTGAAAATCATTCCATTTTTTTCATATGGAATTCTTTTATTATCACAAACTATTCAAAATAACGAAGAACAAATATGATGATGTCCAGTGGAACCATCATGGGGGCACTCGAGTTCGTCGTTGACGATGATCGATGTTACGGTTGTGGGGCTTGTATTGGCCTATGTCCTACAAATGCTCTTTCCATGAAGGAATTGCTTGCAATCGTTAAACAAGAGTTGTGTACATATTGCGATTATTGCATTCCCTCATGCCCCGTTGATGCATTAGAAATTCTAGGAAGGTGATTCCAATAAGAATTCTTATCGTTGGTGCAGGTCTTATTGCGTACGGGTGTACGTATTCAGCTCTCAAAGATGGTTACACAGTTTTCATAGCAGATCACAGTACAGAATTTGGCTTACCGAACGTATGGCCCAGTCTTATCGAAAATAGGCAAAATATACCATTGAATTTCGAGACTGAGCAAGGGTTCGAAGGAAAGGAAACAGGTTATCGTCATGAATGGATTATGAAATCTATGAATATTCAACTCGCAAAACGAGGTGTCGTTCTTCTCAACAAAACAAGAATCACATCATCAGTAAAATCTTCTGAGGGAATTCTTGTGAATCTAAAAGGGGCGAGCCAAATGGAAGGTGAACATATGTTTGATTTTGTGGTAGATACAACGAATGATACCTGGATTCCATGGGCCAAACAACATCATCTCACGGATGTAAGTATTCGTTATGATATCGAACGTGAATTTGCAACGGGTTTTCTTCATATCGATAATGAAATTGAAAACTTTTCTGATGCAGAAATACAACTTGAACGATATGATGGGCTAACAGAGTCCTGGTACAGTGGTCAAAAAGAATCAACGAATACTAAAATTCTTGAGATTATGCCAACAAAACTTCCACTAAATCGCGAGATGTGGTCCTGTGATCAACGATTTCTTAGTGGGATGAATCTATGGAACGAACTTGTGGAGATGACCTTATGACAACAGAAAGACTCTACTTAACTTCAATTGAAGCAGCGTATGAAAAGGAATTCGTAGCCAGAGTAACTAAGGTTGAAGAAAATAAAATTGCCCTTGATCGAACCCTTTTCTATCCACTTGGAGGGGGGCAGAATTGGGATTTAGGTGTCCTTAACGGGCCAAATGGTGAACTTACCGTCACAGAGGTTCGAGGTAGAGATATTATTGAACATACAGTAGATGATGTGCTTGAATTACAAGTTGGAGACGAAGTCACCGGTTTGATTGACTTCGATCGTCGTTATGCACACATGAAAATGCATACAGCTCAACATCTTGTTAGTGGTATTGCATACGAATTATTCGATGGAGTTCGTACGGTCGGGAATCAAATACACACGGATCGTTCCAGAATTGATTTTCACCCAATTCAATTCACTGAAGAGATGTTAATGCAATTACAAACTGAAGTAAATGGGAAAATTAAACAGGCATTAGATGTTACAGATTCCCAAATGACTCGGGATGAGATCAATGCGATAATGCCCCAAGAACGTACAAATATGGATCTTTTACCGACTTTTATTAACGATCTTAGGGTTGTAACAATAGGCGATCAACAAGACATGTGTCCGTGTGCTGGGACACATGTCAGAAACATATCTGAGATCGGAGAAATCGAATTTACTGGAAAGAAATCAAAAGGGAAGGGTAAACAAAGAGTTTCTTACATCCTTAAATGATTTATTTTATAGAAAGATAATAGAAAGAAATCTTTCTAATCAACTGTTAGACATTAATCATCATTCAATAAATCATCAACATCCGAAATGGTTGATTTCCAAGCCTCTTTCTTCTGTTTCTGTTGCTGCATCTCTTCTACTTCAATAATATCTAGCAACTCTTGATCAACACCCTTACCCCTCGCCTGAATATCTGCTCTAGTGACCATCTTCTTATCTTCTCCAATTCTATCAGAACGGTCGACTGAAGGAATGTTTTGACTTGGAACAGTCCGCCCACTATGATAATCCGAATCATCGAGATCCTCATCACTCCAAGCTTCTTCACCAATATGACGGGCAACATCGGGTTCGAGTGGAGAGTTTTTCCATTTGTTCTTATTTGCAATTGACTGGATAAGATTGCTTTTTGTCGCTGAGCGTTGTCGTTGGAAGGTTTCGATGATATCCTCTTCAGTGAGCGGAGTAGCCTTTGTTACGAGTTCTGAAGCAAGTACCTGTTGCTCTTCAAGGGCTCTTCCGTGAACAGGATCATTATCGAATCGATGTGGTGCTGCAGTCATGGTTAACAATTCTTTAGCAAACTGATAGAATGCGTCATCAGGTGGGGCTTTAGCGATCTTATCTCGCATCGATTCATGATGCCCTATACAGGTCTTGCATCGCACGCTTCCAGCATCATCAGGTTCATCACAACGAAGGCAGCAAGCTTGCAGACCCATATTTTTCATTGCACGACGGGGCATCGACATGAGATTCTATTGTTCCTATCTGTTCAACCTCATGAAGTCTCGTACATCGCGAGCGAGCCTTCAAAGAGCACCAGCGATTGAGAAAGGTATGGTTCGGGACCCAAGGGCAGACATTCTCGAAACCAATCCTTTTGCAGGCTCACAACCACGTATCCATCGAGTTCATGCCAACGAGCCTTCGGCAGCCCGCAATCCAATGGAAGGATTCTTCCGTGCTATGTCTCAAACTCAGCCCAAACTTCACAAAGGCGGTATCTGGCATTTTAGTGAGGTGGAAAAAACACATCTCCTCTATGCTACAGGAGCGTTTACTCTTGCCTTAGGATTCATGAGTGCGGGAGGATTAGCAGGTATGAGAGAAGGGTTTTCCCCATGGCTGGTACAAGTTCTCATCGCAATGCCAATCATGCTTATTGCTGTAGGTCCAGCCTTTGTTCTTCATGAAATTGGTCACAAAATTGTGGCGAAGAAGAATGGTTGTTGGGCTGAATTTAGGGCAGATCCTAAAGGACTGCAATTTGGAATGTTCCTTGCCTTCTTTTTGGGGATTTTATTCATGGCCCCTGGTGCTGTCATGGTTGCAGGCCTCGTCACAAGGAGACAAAATGGACACATTGCCATTGCTGGGCCACTTGTTAATCTCGGATTATTCATAATTGGGATTCCATTAGGAGCACTCATATTTATTCTGACAAATGCTCAAGACTACAGTTCAATGGAGTATCTTACCGATGGATCACTTGTATGGCAAGCCATGGTTTACGACGCAGTTGTATATTGGATTGGAGCAAATCTCCTTCTTGGAATATTCAATATGATTCCATTTGGACCTTTAGACGGATTGAAGGTGAAGGATTGGAACGCTGGCGTCTGGTGGACGTTGTTCATAGTGTTCCTAACACCTGTTATCATCTATCTGACAACACCATACTCGCCATTGACTCTCGTCAAATGGTTGGCTGCTTTGGTCTAAAGACCATGGATTTCATGGGCTTTATCATTACTCCAATTGTAACACAATCGGAGTAGGTTGAGATAGTGGCCTTGGCCGTCTTTTGTCATCTTGTCATGAAGTGCATCGTTCGTCATGAACATGTCACCCCAGACGTTTGCAGCTGTTCCCTTCTTACCCTTAGGCAAGTCAAAGATTTCTAGAGTTGTTGGCTCAAGGAGATTCTTCCAAACAATTGCTGGGTTAACAGCCATAGTGACTTCAACAATGATTTCGTCCTCGTTAAGGCCGGTTCCTGTTTGCCAAGATTCTTCTCCAAGATCTGCAAGGAATGGTAGGCAAAGGTCAATGATTGACAGTCCAGTCATTGGATCTGCACCAGTCAACTGTGCATATGCTTCACGCATTCGTCCACGGTCTGCACCACGTGCGCCCGTAATCATTCGCAACTTATCGATAGATGTTGGGACGAGGAAACGAATGTCTGTGTAGTAAACAAGCGCTTGTTC
>JABGWN010000282.1 GCA_018645535.1 Methanobacteriota archaeon | reverse complement strand
TTTCATAATCTGTTTGAGAGACTCTTCCGAGTTGCATGTGAGCCCATATAAGTGCACGTTCAACTTCCAATTGTCGTTCGTGACGGCCAAGCTCTGACCAGATGTGTTTGAACTCTTGACAGCCGTATCGATAATCGAGTGGACAGAACGCCATAAGACACGCTCAAGAAGAGGCTTCATGAACCTTACTTGAGAGCGTTTTTGGAAATAGTTCCTCTAGAGGGCCGATTTATCAGGCATCATTGCCGTTCGAATAAGAATCATTGCAAATATACTCGATATCAAAAATGATAGACCCACATAGACCGAAAGGTTGTACCACATCATTGCCACACCGACCAGGGACACATATCCAAAAATCTGACAAATTGCAGAAGCGAAACCGAGTTTCTTCACCATTTTTTCACTTAATGTGCCTTTGTTCTCAAGGAGAAACGTATAGATTAGAAAATAGATACCTTGGAAAGGAAGAGTCCCTGCAATAATCGCTAAAGCTACTTCTCGCATTTGTGTTGGATTCGCTTCCTGTTCAATACCTTGGAAGAGCATTACCGCAGTATTTGTACCTAATAATGCAGCCATGATAGTCCAGCGTTTATCTTGAGAAGAGGTTCTACTCTCAACATTGACAGAACCCTCGCTCATATCTTGAACAGAAGAAGTCAAGGGTTTGTATTTTGTCCTATAGTGGACAGATTATTGCAGACTTTTGAGTGAAAGATATTTCTTCAGTTCAAATGAACAATCCAAGCATCTTGATGACAAATCCAGTAATGGTCGCAATGATGAAAAGCAAGATCATCATTCCTACTGGACCGTATTGATTTGTGTCTTTAATTGCTGTAGCCATAAAGCCATCACGGGCTACTGCGGCGGCAAATCCCTTCGCTTCTTCATACGGAGGAGGTTCTCTTCTTGGAATACGCTCTCCTTCTCGAACTTCTCCGCTCATGATTGTGGGGTTGTATGGAAGGTCATGAGCATTGCGCTGATGTTAATGTCAAATCTGTGAACTGGTTCGGAATGTTATGACCGAACGTTGGGTGCTTGATCTTCCTGGAAAAAGAATCCATCTCTCAGTAGACGGGGGTTGTGGCGGAACAACCCTTGGATTGCATTGTGCTGTCGATGAAATACAAGGAGGTGGGCGAGTCCTCTGGGCTTCTCCACACATGCCTAACGCAACACGATTTTCCCAGCTGTTTTCATCCCTTAATATCGTGGAGGCCAGCCGTTTCCATGCAATGAATTTGATTGGCAATATGGAACGTTGTGTCGATGCAATTGTTGAAGCAGAACAGAATTTACCGAGCGTAGGCTTGATCGTTCTGGATGACTGGTGTGAAGCAACAGGACGTATCCCTTCTCGAAACACGAAGGCTGTGATCGATCTGAATAAACGAATTAGTGAGTCCACCACGCTCTTGCTCATCTCGAAGGCAGGGACTGATGTGAGTACTAACGATACAGAAGTAAAACCACGTGGTGAAGTAATTCTACGGGATGGCGGATTTGATATATGGACACTGAAAGAAACAGAAAATAAATCAAAAATTCTTTTCTATGACGGAAAGGAACTTAGCGGGAAAATAGAAGAATCAGGCTTCATCTTCTGAGTCTTCACCCAGTAGTTCTGCCATTTCTTCGAGTGCTTCTTCATCAGGTTCATCGAATCGTTGAGGGTTTCGTGCCCCTCCTTCCAACTCGTCCTCACCAGCCACTTTAGGAGCATGAGTTTCAATCATATTCTCTCTATTCTGCTTGGCCCGTATTGCCACAAAAACAATCATTCCGATAAACATCAGAATGAGGATGAAAGTAGTCACGTTCGTGGTCAGGTTGTCTGCCATGAACATTCTTATGTCTTCTCAGTAAATATTGTTTTGATGGATATTACTTCTCTTCAAGCGGTTTTGAGAGATGTCTTCTCGAAGACGCAGGAGGTTGTACCCAGTCTTTGAATGGTGGGATTCGTTTAACCTCAACCCAGCCTCGATCAGATGTTAGGTTACATTTTTTGCAACGAAGACCCTGATTTTTGCCCATAGATTTCATGGACTTATTACACCGAATGCAGAGTGGTCTTTTCTGTTCACTAACTGACTTCTTAACTTTGAGTAATTCAAGATGAAGAACATTCTCTTCATCCCTTAGTCCATTTCCAATTAACATATCACCTTTTATGACCCATTGTGAGAGTAGAGCAATATGCCCACTTTGCCTAAAAGCAATCCAAGTTCCTTCTGAGGTTTCAAGGACAACATGACCTTTTTTCAAAATAGATTTTGAACGAACAACAGCTTCAATGGGTCGTTTTAAATGATCACCTGTTGCTTGATTCGTTTCAAATACAAGTGAACCTTTTGTGGGTTCCGTATCCTTCCCTTGTTCAAGAATCTCGAGTGCCTGTTGGGCCCCTTCTTTTGTCCACGATCGAATTCCAAAAAGGACGGGAGAGTTTCCTCTTGGTGCGAGAAGGCTAGTGCCGAGTTTCGGATTTCTACATAGAAAAGTATCCTTTAAGTCCTCCACTTCTGTCAATGCTTCATCATCCAATTGACGTCTTCCTTCTGCTTCATTATCTCTCCAAGCAATGGCTTCATAGGTACACTGATTCGCTGGCCATAGAACTGCAGCTGTTGCACCAATTCTTCCATTCCCTCCCCAGTACCTTGTTACTTCTGGTAAATCCTGGAGTTCAATATGCGAAGAAACTGCGGATTTGTAAAACGCTTCGTTAACAATTAATTCACTAGACCATATCATGCCGGGATCCGCAGGATATTGCGTACGTTCGCTGTGGTCGCTTGTTCCAACCTCACCTTTGAGAGATACAATATGTTCCTCCCACCACAGGTCGAGATGAGTAAGCAGTTCCGTTTCATTTTCTGTAATTAATTCAACAGCAACAGCGGCGTTTCCTCTTGTCCGTTGTTTTGCAAATGGCCATAGCCTCACAAGTCTAGGGTTTCTAAATGTCACAGTATCTGGTAAATCTTCCAACAGTTGGAACAACACTTCCGTAGTGCAACCACCTTTGAGTGAATCAGTATCATCGAGTCCTAGCCATCCCATCTTACCACCTCATAGGATCGTATTCATCGCCAGAATCCAATGTGTCGAGTACACGGCCAATCACTTGAGGCAAACCATGTTGTGATGACACTTCAAACGTACGTGCACCTACTGCCCAGCCTGCTCCCATGTCGGATTTTCGATCTCCAACCATTGTGTCCAACTCGTTCCAAGGTTCAGGTTTGACGCCTGCCCAATCAATTTGAGAATGAAGTACACGCTGATTCCTCAAGAGTTGGTGGCCTGTTCGAAGCATACCTGGCCATGGCTTTCTGCAACCACAACGATCTCTATTCCTGTGTGGACATGTAAGAATGATATCGATTAGTGCATCTTGATTCTCATCCAGCAATTGTTTACGTAATTCTCCATGGATTGTGTGTAATTGATCAACATCCCATAAACCACGCATAATTGGGGATTGATTGGTTACGACACAAATAGTAAAGCCAGATTCTCGTAACTGGGCAATAGCGTGGCCAGCACCTGGAATGATATTCATTTGTGATGTGTTGTTGACGTATCCTTCACGTCCATAATTGAGTACGCCATCGCGGTCGAGGAAAGCAATAGGGCCATCTGCCCATCCTTCTCCGTCGATGACAGGTCCCTTCATGGTCATCCCAAGTGATGGGGGTTGTTGGATTTAGTGGAGCGACTAAGAGCAAATGTTTCTATCTAGGTTACTCTAGGACCATCTATGCTGATACCCAAGGAGTATGCCACTATTTGTGGTGCTTTGGGTATGATTTTGCTAGGTTACTCCTGGCACAAGCGGCATTCAGGCGGTGTCAGCAGGACCGCTCAAACCGGATGGATGCTCGTCGCTCTATATTTTTTCAATGAGTCAGGATATTACTTTGAAATTGGTGATATTGTTTTAACCATAATGACGGCGTTAGCTCTTCCACTTGGTGTGGGATTGGTTATTGCCGAGTCACGTTCGCTAACAAAAAGAGACCGTGATGCTCTAAATTGGGCCAGAGGTTGTATTGCTTATGCAGGTGGCCCTTACCTTCTGATTGCTTCTGTTCCTTGGTTCAGTGTGCTGGCAATTTGGTTTGTAGCTTCCCAAGTAGCACTCTTCCTATCGTTTACTGGAACTGCGGACATACAACTTGGAGAGACATATGTCAATACCGAATCTGGGACTTTTCTCTGGTCTGAATGGGATGGTAATAAGTGGTTCATGACAGATTCCTTTGCTGAACATCCGTATCAAACAGAACTTATCATGGCTGATGGGGGTATGATTGGAATCAATTTTGTTCTTGCTTGTACTGCCCTTCAATCGATGATCGTCTTCATTGGAGCAATCTCTGTTCTTGATATCGATCGTAAACGACGTATTCGTGCTCTTCTCTTCACGATCCCAATCATCCACATTTTGAACCTCTTCAGGAATGCAGGATTGGTTTGGATGCATATCTCCTATGAGGGGTGGGAATATCTCGGCATGAGCATGTTTGAGTTTGGTCACTCTTATGCTTCTAGAGTCGTATCCCTCTTTGCGATGTTCATTATGGCCATTGCTATGTTTGAACTGCTACCGGAATTACACAGGCATATACTACGCTTGCTGGAATCTGTAGGTTTACGGAAACGTCAGAAGCAGCTCATTTAGTCCTTTATCCAAGGCGAGTCTGGAGTGTTACGGTGCCAATACCTTGCACTTTTCGCAGGGTATTCGATATGTTCACGACCTTGACTGTCCATCATCCCCATCAAACTTGCAGGGGGTTGTGATTCGGTTGCAATGGAGGATTCGTTACCAAAATCATAACCTTCTATTTCACTGGGGGCTTCAAACGCTTTCAATTCTTCACCAGTTACAGGAGCCATCGTATCGCTTACTGGACCGAGATTAGGAGCTTCTAACATTGATTCTCCTCCACCCATGGCCATCATTCGTTCCGCAAATGCGTCGGTTTTGTTCCACTGCTCTTGTTGCAAATCCTCTGGTCCTCTTGAACTGCCACGAATGATCAGAACAAATACTCCGAACAGGACAAGCAACATGACTGCTCCTGCGCTGTAGACTACGTCATTGGATACACTCGGGGCAAAGTCAGCGTTATCTCCAACCCCGTCACCGTCCGCATCGGATTGTTCATCTGGATCGTTCGGGAACTGGTCATCAGGATCAAGGACACCGTCGCCATCTGAATCCATTGGGTTGTAGGTTGTAACACAGACAAGAGCGTATTCAGTCAATTCAAATGAATCGATATACTCATCTTCGTTGAAGTTTAACTTCTTAGATGAATAATCGTTCTTGAATTTGATTTCATCAAAATTTGAAATCAAGATGCTTCCGTCAATCTGGAGTTCAAAGAAGGATAATTCGTTTTGACAGTTACATGCAAAAGCTACAATTTCATTAAATTCCAAATAAGAATCTCCATTCTGATTTACTTCAGAAAATTCAATTGTCCTTCCATCAAAGTCATCAATATATTTGAATTCTGATGAACTAATGAGTCCATCACCGTTGATATCACTATCACTCATCATTTCTTTCAAGTCTTCGTCACAAGCCATAATATCGGATATATCTACAGGCTCATCTGGGCCATCTGGGCCATCTGGCCCATCTCTTCCATCCCATGTTGCTGCAATTGAGAC
>JABGWN010000281.1 GCA_018645535.1 Methanobacteriota archaeon | reverse complement strand
TGGAACCGCCTCATTGAAGATGTTAAGACAGGAGTTAGATCTACAAACAGGACCGCAGTAAACAAACTCGGAAGGATGGCACTTAAGACGGAAAAACAACGCAGTGCCTACAAACAAATATCAGATGAATTATTCTGATTCCCCCTACAAGTAATTCGTAGTCACCATACAGTTAGACGTCTACTTTTGGCCTAAATATAGTGTATACAAGGGGGCCCCATGTGGTCGCTGGCATACACATCGGTAGGGACAAACACGGCCCACAGCAAGCCCTTGTGAACGGACTGATTGTGTACAAGGGTGTTTAGCACAAACCCTCGTGATCATAAGTAAACCACTTATTCACTTTGTGAGTCGAAACCCATTTGATCTGGAATGCGAGTTATCAATCGGGCGAAGAATTATACTCGCACACCAGATGGTATCCTCATGAACAGAGTTCTCACTGTACTTGCTTGCCTCACCCTTCTGCTTGTTTCAGTACCCCTTACATCTGCTCAAGTACCAACTGCAGCGATCTCAATGACATGCGATCAAAACGTCCATGAGTTCACAGATTCTCTCACAAACCAATCGATTGTTGTTGTATGCACTGTTAGTAATCCTACAACGTACCAAGAGAAGATTTCTTTCTCCTCAGGCAGTTCGGAATTTGGTGTACAGGCTGAAGAGGCCTATGTCGGCGGAAATCAAGCACTCGATGTCAACATCACACTCACTTCGCTAACTCGAGTCGGAATGTTTTCAAATAGCTCAGCCATCATTAACGCAAGTGTCGTCGAAATCAATAGCTTGCCGCCAGCGAATACTGCAAGATCTTCAGGTTCAGTGATTGTTCATGAAGGCGATTATGATTCGAATAATTGTGCGACCTCGGCGATAAGTACTGTACAATACATTGTTTTTGAAATACACGAACGAATCAATGGTTCAATGAGTTATATCGGAGATCTCACCTTAGATCTCAATCATACTCAAGCACCCATTCATGCATCAAATTTTGCTCTTCTATCAGAAATGGGATGTTACAACAATGTCACATTTCATCGTGTGATTGACGGGTTTATGATTCAAAGCGGGGATTTCACCAACGGAGATGGAACTGGCGGCCACTCTGCTTCTTGGCATGGCTATTGCAATGGGCAGGAATCTGTAGACCAGAGCAATTGTAATTCAGATGGTTGGACAATGCCCGATGAATTATCAAACAACTTAACACATATTCCTTACTCTCTTTCTATGTCGAAAACATCGAATGCTAATACAGGAGGAAGTCAGTTTTTCATCGTGGATAATGGCTCGACGCCCTCTCACCTAAACGGAGTCCATACAGTCTTTGGAACGGTACATTCTGGTTTTGGTATTGTGGATTACATCAGTCAAGTTTCTACAGCCGGTTCTCAAGGAAGTATGCCCGTAAATGATTTGGTCATCACTCATGCCTATCTAATCGTCGATGACCAAGACAATGATGGGATTGAGTTTGCGAATGACAGTTGCCCCTCAATCGCGAATCCTTTACAATCAGATCTCGATAATGACGGTTGGGGTGATGCCTGTGATTTGGACATAGATGGCGATGGTATCGATAATGTCAACGACGTGTTTCCGTATAACGACACGGAAGTCATTGATTCCGACTCCGATGGTATTGGAGATAGTGTAGATACAGATGATGACAATGATGGATACAATGACACAGAGGATGATTTACCTTTGAATCCGAATGAACACCAAGACAATGATGGTGATGGCATAGGCAATAATGCGGATTTAGACGATGATAATGATGGCTTCAATGACACAACTGATTCGTTTCCCTTCGATGCAAATGAATCAATCGACTCTGATAATGATGGTGTTGGAAACAACGCAGATGCTGATGACGACAATGATGGACTCAACGACACTGATGATGCCTTCCCACTGGATCCATCAGAAACACTCGACACTGACGGAGACGGCATTGGAAACAACGCTGATGCAGACGATGATGGTGATGGTATTGAGGATACAATCGACAACTGTCAATTTGTTGCTAATCCCGACCAAGCAGACGCAGATGGCGATGGAGTAGGTACAGCATGTGACGGGAACGAAGGTTCAAGTTCAAGTGAATCAGAATCTGTTCCGTCAATTGGCCTGCTTGCTACAAGCATGTGCTTGCTTGGAGCGGCGCTTCTCGTTCGACGTGACTGATTCCATGTCGTTCGAACTTAGTTAGGTTGAATATGAGGGGCCCCCTTGTACACGCCCGTAGCCACAAGGGTGCCGTTGTACATGTATACGACTACAACCGGTCCCCTTGTACACAGATTTATCTCTAGCCCTTGAAATGTCGGCCGTGAAAGGGGTTCTTGTGTGATGATGTTTAGTTCTTCAAGGATCTCAAACAAATTCAAAGAACATATCAGTTTCGTTGTGGTTTCTTCACGACGGTGAAGGGCCAATGTTCGTAATCAACGTGTTTTATCATCGCATCCTCTTCACTCAAGGCTTCTAATGTGAGTTCTTTAGGATTTAATCCTAATATTGATGCAACTTTCTCATAGTGTGGCTCAGGTACCTTTGGAAACCAATATTCTTTCTTTTGAACAGGTTCAGGAACATATGCTGTTACGATACTCTCCTCATCTTGACTACGAATTATGTGGTAGAAAAAGACTTCATTTATCGATGAGATTACATCAGCTCTATCCCAAGACGGCGCACAGGATCCACTACCTAAGTACTCAAACGCCTGTATGCTTGGCATGCTGGCATTTGCTCCAGCGTTTTTGATGGATTTGACTAATTCTCCTGGAATGGCCATTCCATCGTTGGTATGAATCCAAACTGTTTGTCCTCGTTTAATTTCCTTTACCTCTCCTTTTGTAAATATTATCAACTCCTCTTCCAAATTAGAGGAGTCTATGTCAAGACGGAATTTCTTTACTCCTCCTCCATATGCCTCTTTTTGGAGGTTCAAGAAATAGTTTAATTTTCTTGTATCAAAAAATTTACATTTCGATTTTATATCTTGTAGAATGTCTCTAAATCCCTTGATTAAAGGAGAGTCTGTTTTATCCCTGATACATACAGATTGTTCAATATTGTATCCCGTCAATGCATTGATAGTCCAATTATGACTTCCAACAATCACTTCTGAACTCTGATCGGGATAATCGATTAACAATAATTTTGAGTGTAACAGGCCATCGGGGACATTGTACACCGAACTCGATCTTCCATAATCGCTTTTCTTGGCACCAATTTGTATTTTATCTAAGTGAAGAAAGAAGGGGACAGAATGCTGGTCGTAGATATTCTTCATGTTTTTCAGATTGGTGGGAAAATGCAAGTCCACACAAATCCATCCGTTATTGAACGCTCTCCACGCAGCAGCGTCAAGCAAATCGGTCCTGCCGCCAAGCGTAAAAAATGCAACAGAGCAGAAGGCTTTGTCGGCTTTTTTCAACTTTTCATTAATTTGAATAGATATGTCTGCATTGACAGAATTCCCAAATAAACTTACTTTCATGGTGATCCCAGAACACTCCTATCATTGAAGTTGTTGGGATATTTTTGCCAAATCATCTTGAGGATTTTATCAAGTATAGAGGAACAAACATGCGACAATATGTTGACCATAATACCGAAAGGTATGCATTACAGTAAATGACATGCCATCAGGGTAAATGATTAGATGAGCTATTTTTACGAGGGTTTATCCTAACTCCCTCGAAGAGGATATGGGATTCACAAGGGTGTTAAGTAGAGGCTATTGTATACAGATTCAGGATATTGATGGGTTCTCAGTGGGCCGTGTTCGTCCCTACGGTTGTGGCTGTATACGACTACAACCGGTCCCCTCTTGTATAGATATATTCAACCACACAAACAAAGTCGCCTGGAGAGTCACCAGTCGTCATCATAATATTGTCCGCCATATCTCCCGCCACCATACTCTCCGGGCCGAGCAAACATATCCTTTGGTCCTCTAGAAATCCTTCTACCAAACACATGCCCTGGCAATCCTTTCGCATACTCATGAGTGCGTATAATGACGGATTTTGTTAAATCGGAAAGGAAATTTCCCTCTTGTAATTGAATAATCTTAGCAAATATTAGGCCTATCGTTTTGTATTGTGAATGATTATAATTCCCCAAAATAATCAGTTTTGGTGTAATTTCTTCTGCTTCATCCCACAACTCATTTACTCTTCTAATTAACTCATCAGAATGACCGGACTGAGATACATCTGCCAAGTATTGTTCTTTGAAGTTCTGTTCGTTTATTTCATTAGAAAAAATATCTTGAAGCCATGATTCATCGAAGAGCACATGTCTGGGCCACGGCCCATGCCTCAGATTTCTCAAAATATAGGACGATTGTTTTTTACACGATTCGAGGATTAATTCGAGTAATTCTTTTAGATTTTGAACAATCTCTAGACTTGCCAAATACGATTTTTTCTTATCGTTTTCTGTAACTAGATCATTTACATATTGTTGGTTTTCCTGTGACCCTAGTATTGGATGATTAACTAGATTGAAAACATACTGTAAAAATTCTTCGCCATATTTCCGAACTACTGAGTCTTTTATTGAGGAGTCTCTTTGCACCGATTCAGTACCCCATCCATAACGTCTGAGTTTATCTCTATATTCAGAAATCAAGTAGATTTGTTCGTCGGATAATGTGTCGAAGTTGTGGGATTCATTAACAAAAAGCAACCCACAATATCTGGACAACAACTCAGGACCGATGTTTTGGTGTAAGTCGCGTAAATCACCTGGTTCTGCCAGTGCCATGAAATCCCGTGTTCTAGCAGGTTATTGAAATGATTCCAGATATTATGAAACAATCTCTCCGAGAGATTGCCGCCCCAAGGTGCTAGCAATGTGGTTCTCACACGGTACGCAACATAATCGAGGTAGTGATCTAGTGAAGTGGATAAATGAATAGCATTTGTTCACGAGGGTTTATTCTAAACACCTTTGCACTTGGCAAACCTGTATTGGTGGGGTCGCAGTGGGCCATACACAACGCTACCCATGAAGGCATATGCGTATACAGGGCTTTCTGTGGGCCTATTCGTTTCCAAATTTAGGTTTACACTCATGCCCATCATTATAGCGATGGCCATGCTTACCACAACCACCTACTCTGATGTCACAATGTTGTTTTCCAATGCAAGGATTGGTTGGACAACCCCACATTGCCACTTGATTTGGAGTTCTGAACCTCGCTTTTTGCCCTGCTGGCATTGGACGCAATCCTAATTCATCGAGTAATGAACGCGATTGTTTGCCGATTTTTTCCATTTCTTTATCATCCATTTCTGAACGCTGAAATCGACGAGTGTATATCCCCAACAATTCTTTAAAATATTCGTAGTCTTCTTCGTCTTTCTTGTTTAGGAGGTCATGCAAATTCTTTACTGCGACTCTAGTATTCTTCCATTCAGTTTCTTTCATCAGCAGATAGTAGGATTAGGGGGCGTATAAACCCCTTTCCTCCCTGTTTTGTATGGATAAGGTATGCAACACTCCATGTGTTCAAAATTAGTG
>JABGWN010000280.1 GCA_018645535.1 Methanobacteriota archaeon | reverse complement strand
GTTGGCTGCAAAGAGGTACACCTCAGAGTGCGAGGCTGTCAAATTCAGAGGAGAGGCTTCCAACGATTTCATCGAGGACATCTTGTGGCTTTGCCTTTCCAGTGGTGCGAATGTAAAATTCTGGTGAATCGAGTTCAGGGTGACCTGGGAAGTAGTTGGCATATTCTACTGACTTGTGATTGTTCAAACGATCACGGAGCATTTGCAAAGCGGTATGCGATTCGCCTGTAATGCGGAGTCGGAGTTCATTTTTTTCTTTGATGAGAACTTTAACTGGCATGCTATCGACCAACCGACCTGAACTGGTGTTTTGAACCTTCCCGTTGTCGAGAGAAGTAAAATTGACCTTCATAGATGTTCGTGGAACCCTGTTGCTTAAACACCGAAACAGTTTCGGATGATTCATGGACACCTCTTCCTATGAGGACCAATTGGCAACATTTTCTGATACATTCAAGAAATCAGCATTGCCAATTCTCATCGTCTCTGCTCTCCTTACCGTTGGACTAGGCCTGCATTTGGTGACATCTCCACCCGAATTTAGGACTGATCTTAACGACTTTGCTCCGAGTTCAGATTCAAACGATGCTCATGAAAGGATCCATGAACACTTTCCAGACGAATCCAGACCGCTGTTTATTCACGTTACGAGAAGCAACGATGGTAACGTCCTTAGCATTGACTCGCTCAAGGATATGAAAACCGATTTGGAAGTGCTCCAAGCAGATGAACGCATTAACATCCAAGCTGTTGAATCATGGACAACCTCTCCAGGTATGATTCAGATAGCTCTCGATGAACAATCTCCGAATACGACTCTTTCAGATTATGATAACTGGGCTGAGTTGGTTGATGCGATTGTTGATGAGGATACAAAATGTGAACTCAATCGGGACGATGCTTTACTTAGCACAATAAATTTTGTTGGCTCGGCTTTGGTGAATAAAAACCGCGATATATCTGCAACATGTAATTATCTTTCAAGCGGTGAAGGCGATGCAGTTCCAACAGCAGCATCGACTGCGTGGGTTTTAGAAATTGATCCTGAAATGCCAGAGGATGAACGACGTGAAGTTCAAAATAATATTCGTATTGCTCTCTCTGAAATTAGTACTTCATCCAATATGACCTATACTGCAGCATCCTTAGATCTCATGTCGTATGACATTGACAAAGGGACTTTTGATAATCTTGCATTACTCATTATGTTTGCAACTCTGGTTGTCGTTATTCTTCTGTTTTTGGCGTTCAGAAACGTGAAGGGTGTGCTGTTCCCATTCCTTAGTCTCAATGTCGCTCTTGTTTGGACGTATGGGACTATGAATCTCTTCGGGATGAATTTCACTGCCTTAGAGGTCGCTGTAGCCCCATTGGTACTTGGACTTGGAATAGACTATGCAATTCATTTACAACGTGCTCTCTCTGATATTAAAGAAAAGGTCGAAGACACAGCAGAGGCTTGGATGAGAGCATGTGGTAAACTCAGTGTTCCCTTGACACTTGCAGTCATTACAACAGTTGCAGCCTTCTTATCAAACATCATTTCACCACTTCCTCCTTTGGCTACATTCGGTATTGCATTGGCGTTTGGTGTCATCTGTGCATTCCTGTCATCAACTCTCCTCATCGGTGCCCTTCACGTCGTATTCGATAACGGTAGGGAATCAAAAACCATACGACCGCTTCGGTTAACAAATTTAACAAAACCTCTCCTCCAAGTTCACAAAAAGCAACAAGTTGCAATCTTATTGATTGCAATTGCAATCTCCGGTGCATCCGTTGTAGGAGCAATGCAACTTGAGACTGATTTTGATCTTTCAGACTTTGTCAATGAAGAGATGGAAATTATGTCTGTTCGTGATGACATCAACGAAAATTATGACAGTTCTGGGTGGAAATATGTCTATGTGCTTATGGAACCTGTAGATGGCGGTGTTATCCCCGATGATGCGGTTTTACTTGACCAGTTAGGCAATCTCCACTCGAAATTCGAATCCAATGATGATGTAGTGGGTAACAGTGAACGAATCCCTTCACCTTCCTATGAGGGTCCCTATGTTGTCCTTCGAGATTCAATCATGAGAAATGAATCCTTTGGGGATTTACACGGACTCGAAGTGATTAAAGGAATAGTTTACGAAAAGAGTGGAGTTACTGTCGACTTAGGCACCGTATTCAAGGAATTACAATTAAATTACACACTTGCAGATCCTGTCTCAGGAAAGACATGGAGCGATCGTGTCAATGCTACAGTTCATCTTGATGGAACAAACATTGCTCATCTTCGAACAGAAGTCAGAGTAGAAGCAACCACCTCAGATGAATCGAAACGGGTTGTTTCTGAATTTGAATCGATGTTTGGTTCCACTTCTGATGAAGGCCAACTCAGAGAATCGCTCAAAGATCATGCAGTTATTCACGTTACAGGAGACTTGGTTATACTCCAGCAAGTTCTGGAAGGATTGTCCTCTTCTCAACTTAAATCAACAGCAATTTCACTTGTTGTATCGTTCATTGTCTTACTTCTGCTTACTAGACGAGTTCTTCCTGCTCTGATTGTTCTTTTACCGGTTGGTATGGCTTCTCTATGGGTTGTAGGTTCCATGGCCGTTCTTGGCTTGAAATGGAACGTTCTGACTGTTCTGGTCACTGCCCTCACTCTTGGAATTGGTATTGATTACACGATACACATGTGGCGTCGTATTGAATGGGAACTCAAGCGTCAAGATGATCACTGGGCAGCCCTCAAGACTTCCTTAGAAACAACAGGGGTTGCGTTGATGCTCTCTGCTGCAACGACTGCTGCAGGATTCATTGTTCTGCTTCTATCTCCAATGCCTGTTATTCAGGACTTCGGATTGATTACCGCTGTAACTGTCTTCTTCTCACTGGTTCTTGCACTTGTCTTACTTCCAGTTTTACTGGAATTAGCTGCACGGTCTCAAGAGGCTGCAAATGATTCTGATATCTGATTCAGGGTGATTCGACTCTGAAATTGGATTTTCATTACTCTAGATATTTTCGTTCTCCTTTGGATAATTAAAAATAGTTTTATCAAATCATTCATTCATGAGTGGAGCAACTTTTAGCCCAGATGGGAAATGGATGTGGGATGGTAATGCTTGGATCCCTGCACCTCCCGTAACTGATGTGTTGCCTCAATCAGCCTTGAATCAAGATCAAATTACCAACGTAGCAAATGTCTCAGGGGTATCTACAAATCAATTAACAAATGCAGCTCCGTATTTTGATCAGAACCGAGACGGAATACTTCAAGGTTCAGAATTACAACAAGCGGTTTCAGCTATTTCTCAAACACCTACAATGCAAGCTCCCCAACAACCCGTGATGCAACAACCCGTGATGCAACAACCAATGATGCAGCAACCGATGATGCAGCAACCGATGATGCAGCAACCAATGATGCAGCAACCAATGATGCAGCAACCAATGATGCAGCAACCAATGATGCAGCAACCAATTCACTACAAAGAAAAGAAATCGTTTGTTGTACCTTGGATTGGTATTGCAGTCATATTTGTTTCATTATTCCTGCCATTTATATCATTCCTGTTTATCGAAGTAACAGGATTTGAGATGATACAAGGAATTTCTGAAGTCTTATCTGACATCGGTTTTGAAGGTTCTGATAGTGGAGATTCTAGCAGTGTAGATGATGCTGATGATGACATTGATTCAGAAGGATTTATGATATTTATAGCACTTTTATTGTTCGGTTTTAGTCCTTTTTTTTACATGATAAGTGCAGTAGTTTCTATAATTATCCTGCTTACTAAGAGATCTCCAAGTTATATGGGACAGATGCACTTGACATATGCAGGACTTTTTTTCATCTTTGCAATTATTTCTTCTTCCGATTCACCAGTATCCTTTTTTGATTTTATTGGTGTTGGATTTTACATAGCCTCTTTTGCAGGTATTTTATTGGTGATAAAGAACTAACATCGGCTTTACTTAGATTCAATGGGTCACCTGAGAATGGCATCGAGAGTACAACATGGTCATGTCTACAGAAGATTTTACTTCTTCACCGTCCATGTCAGCGTTGTCTCCAGTTCCGTCATCATGCGTATCTAGGTATTCAGTAGCATCAAGAGGGAATGCGTCGTTAATATCGAGTATTCTATCGTTGTCATTGTCCGCATCTTCGTCTACATCATCGCAACCATCGTTATCATTTTCTGCGCTCAAATCGAAATCAGCAGTCTCGCCTTTATCAAGGTCCTACAATCTGTTTTGTTGAGATGAGGTATACGTTTTCAGGAAAGGGCTTCGATGACACTGTTCATCTCCAGACCTTGCTCTCGAGCGACCAATGCAAGTGCCATCCAAGCAGTAACATGCTGTAATGCTCGCTGTTTTCTTGCGGCTCTTCTTTGAACTTCTTCTGCAGCTAGTCCAGATGAGCGTGCTATGAATTTCAATAATCGCTTTGTTGTTCGAGACCGAGG
>JABGWN010000279.1 GCA_018645535.1 Methanobacteriota archaeon | reverse complement strand
TTGAGTTTACTTATCTGGGGCGGATTATTCTTCTTGCTTATTCCTTTCATCTTGCTTGTTCGTAATATTGCATCAGGCAATATTCGGTCATTCAATGATTTAACAATGGCTTGGATTGCCCTTTCTGTTCCGATTAGTACTGTCCAAAATAGACATGCTTGGCTCCTCACAGATACAATGGAATTACCAAACGGAGATTTGAAAATTTATCATCGCAGAAGAGCACCACGCCAATCTCCATCGGATGATGAGGTTCAGTCTCATGTTGAAAAGTTAAAAATTGAGGGTGTAGAAAATGTATGGGTTAGTTTGAAACTACCCTTGTTACTTTTCTTGTGGCCAGCAATATTGCCATTATGGTTGTTTGGAGATCCAATGGCACTAGTAATACCAGTGCTATTACCTTAGATCAAACGCCCTTGCGTTCCATATTTTTGGCGCGAAGTCCTTTGTAGCTACACTTTCTGCAGCGTGCGGCTCTCCAAGCATTGCGTGCATTACACTTCATGCAAATCTTAACTCGAAGCAAGCGCTCCTCTGCTTCAGGGAATCTAGCCATGTCGTTGCGACCCACTTCCTCTATTTAATCGCAACCACCTATTTGGACAATACATGATGCCATCTTTGAAACCCTATCAGTCCATCCGAGGGTTATGCGCATTGTGAGGTTGCCTGGCATTCATCATGATGCAAATGCGACCCTTCTCATCGGTAAGGAATCTGCTTTACTCGTCGATTCTGGTACTGCTTGGTATCAATTATTGCAGGAGGAACGAATTCGAGGCCAACTCGGAGATGCGATTTCACTTGACAAAATCATTCTCACTTCAAGAAGATATCCCTTCAGCGGAGGGTCTAAAGCCCTCTCAGAATCATTTGGAATTCCAGTTTTCATACATGAAGCAGGTCAAATGTCTCTCGAAAGTGGAGATTTTTTTACTACATGGGCAAATCGATATGACTCTGATATGCCAGTAGTATCCACGGAACCCATCGATTTTTCACAACCCCTTCAATTAGATGATTCAATCATTGAACTGCTTGAGACTCCTGGTCCGAGTTCCGATAACATCTCCATCCACATTCCATCTGCAAAGACGGTCATAGTAGGGGCGTTACTCCCAAGAGCGGATCGCCCTCTTCGTTGGGACGTACCTACTGGCAATCTCATTCAAGCCGTAGAAAGTCTGAAGCGAATTCAAAAACTAGGTGCACAAAAACTCGTGCCAATGCACGGACCTATTTTACAAGGTGAAGAGCACATCTTCTCTACAATCCAACACCATTGTGAAATCTTGGAAAGCATTGCAGAAAATGATGGGATTTCTCCGCGGGCATGGCCGCGAGCAGCTCCCACTTCGTTATGGCGTGATCCAGTTCCTTCTTGGCCTCGTTCCGAGAAAGAACATACAGATTGACTAAGCTCATGCCATTAAACGAACTTGAGACTCTGCTTGTTCTCTTTGCTCATCGAGCTTTTTCCTTTCTCTGAGCCTGCGTAACATTGTGTTCTCCCCAAACGCTGTGGAGGCATCGTGGGAGTTTTGCAGATGGCCATCTCTCTCAAATGTACATTGTTCCCATCCTGATTGAATTCGAATCGAATTTCGTTCACTTCGTATTGAAGAGATTGATCTTTTAGTTTCAAACAAGAGTTGAGTTTCAGACTGTCCATCATAGCGCCATATCTTCCCATCAGCGTCAGCGATTAAAAGGGCTAGGCTTTCTTCAGAATCTGAGCACATGGCTCGTAGGGCTGTCTCGCCTATGGGTACTGTTTTTTCAAGAGCAAGGTTTGGAACAGTAAGGATGTGAAGTTGTCCTTTCCCATCTCCTACAAGCATCCTCTCAACATTTCCATCATCATTTGCCATTCCTAGAATAACAGTTGCAACGCAATGTAATCGCAGTGTTTTTCTATTCAGTTTGGTTTCCCAAACAATCATTCCATCGTCCATTGCGATGCAAGTTCCCTGGCTTGTGACCAGACTTCGAACGGGTGTTCTTTGGTTACGCATACCTTGCTACTGAGTGCAGACGGTATTGTTGCTTTATGATAGGTGTAAGTGAAAAGTGAAAGTGAACATCAGAACATGTCATCGTTCTTGGTTTCCTTCTTCCAAGATCTGTAGCACGACTTGCAAACCCGTACACGTCCCTTTGCAGAAGCGAAGTTTCCATTGCCCCACATTTCTGTTGCATCATCAAAGGAAAGTGAGCGTCCGCCAAGATTTTTGTCCGCCCATTTTTCACAAGACTTCACAGCACAGGGTGTTTCACCTGCGTTTTTTGTTGATTTCGCTTTGTCATCTTTACCAGAATCGACCTTTGTCTTGCGTGCACGTGCTTTGAAGCCCATGCATGACCCTATGATTGCCTATTCATCAACTTTAGGTTCTCATTGTTGTGATCCTTTGCTAAGTTGAGAGAGCAAACCCTCAATCAAGCGTAACAAACCACGAAGCGTTACTTCTGATACGTTTGCTATTGAACAAATGTCTGATTGTGTTCTTGGAGTGCCTGATTCGTTTGCAGTTTTGTAAATCAGAGCGGCTGCTACGCCCATAGGCTTCTTACCTTGCCAGACATCTTCATGAGGCTTGATGAGAGACCAAAGGTGTTGAACTTGCGTTCTCATTGAGGGTGGAAGGTCTAGTTTAGACATAAACGGCTCAAAGTACTGGTCTGGTGAACTGATTGAATGCATGTTGAGCATTCGAGATACCTGTCGAATGAGTCGGGAGAGTTCCTTTTCTTCAATGCTAAATTGTTCGGCAATGTCCGG
>JABGWN010000278.1 GCA_018645535.1 Methanobacteriota archaeon | reverse complement strand
CTCAATACAATCCCTGGTGCAAATGTGGATCGCTTCATTGGCCAAAGTAAACGAGGAAAGCGACAAGGTATGACTCAAAAACAGCAACTCGAACAACTCGAACGATTCAGAGAAGGAGAGATTAATGTCCTTGTAGCCACTTCTGTAGGGGAAGAAGGACTCGACGTACCGTCTGCTTCAATGGTTTTGTTTTACGAACCTGTCCCCAGTGCAATCCGTGCCATACAACGACGGGGACGAACTGCTCGACAAAGTAGTGGATCCGTACATGTCTTAGTCGCTAACAATACGAGAGATGTCTATGTCCTTCAAGCCTCTCAAATCAAGGAAGCGAGAATGCACAGCGTCTTAGGGCGCATGAGAGATATTACCACACTAACATCAAATCGCATTGCTGATGCATCTCTGCCGGAGTTTTCTGTTAAAATTGAGGACAAGACCCTCTCCGCAGGCGAATTCCTTGTCTCTGAAATCGCACGTTATAAATCTATAGAAAAAGAAATAGAAGATTCAAAGGAAGAAAGGAGTACTTCCAAAACGATGGAATCTAGTCAACCAGAAGAAAAGAAAACATACACGCGTTCAAGAGGTCAAAAGAGTCTCTTTGAGTTTGGTTCCGAAGAGAAGTCAGACCCATGGAAGCCAATATTAGATGGCCGGGATGATCTCAACCGCCAATGATCTTGACACGTGTTCGCAATTGAGCAAGACGGTCAGGGAAATGGCCGAGTGCAAAGGCAACCAATTCTGCGAGATGAATAACGGGCATTGTTGTGTCCTTTCCAGTAACTCTTCCAGCTTTCACTTGATATGAATCCAGGTTCGCATGAGAAATTGTGCAAGCACTGACCATGAGTTCTGCTCCTGATTGCTTCGCATCTGAGAGGACAGCCGCAGTCATCTTCATTGCTGTCTTTTCATTGGTGAGAAGACTTGGTGAACCAACACTCTGGCACTTCGAATCGTATTCGACAGGAGTACCACCGAGTGCTGTGATAAGAGTCTCAAGGTACGTAGGGTTGAATGCATCATCTTCACTGCAGAATCCGTCTCGTTGCATGTAAGGTCCGTAGTAAGCAGCAATGTCCATGCCCAACGGGTTCAAGACTGCATCTTTGATCTTGTCAAGACCGATTTCTTCTATGAGGAGATGTAGTAAATGGCGAGACTTTGATTCTCCCATGTATTCTATGTTCGAACTTCGAGCGATAAGATTGTTCAATTGTGAAGCGAGTAGTGGGTCAGCCGCCATTGTCGTTGCTGTATCACAGTGAATACTGTGAGATGTAGCGCATGAGGTCATAATATCGAGTCCTTTTTCTTCAGCAAGCGCAAGATTACGGGCTGCGAGAGCGTGTTGCAATCGAGGTGATGCTTGTCGGATGATGTTTCCACCATCTGAAGTTGCCTTAGGTAATTCAATCAAGTTGATTCCAAGAGTCTTACAAAGAGGTTGAATGCAATCTTCAATTTCCATCATTGCTCCACGAGCGACATTACCAGGATAGTATGCTACCTGCATGCTTTCACCTCAGAACCTCTGGTCGAGTTCGTTGAATAAACTCACAACTTCGTGGTGATCTTCCACCTTAGAATTGATCATACCTGGAATCTTACCAACACCCGCTGGTGGAAGTAATAGTGCTTGTAGACTACGAATAGGAGGACCGCCCGTACGAGTGAATCCGAGCATCATTCGTGCCGAGACACCTGAGAATACGTTGGATATGAGACCAATTGGTCCCAATACTTGTCGATAGAGCGTGGTTTCATTCAACTTACCAGACCACTTGACAGAGCGACCATACCATTTGACAAGACGTCCGTGACGACCTGCATTTTTGTATTCGGTTAACAATCGACTTCTCGCGCTGTTGAGTGTATCTGCAACCAATGCTCCAGAGGATCCATGTCGGGCAATTGATGAAGGGTCTGTTTCACTCCATACTCCACCTTGTTCCTGCAAGGTTGCGAGTAATTGTGAACGGTGTTTCATCGATGTTCGAGGATCGTTGAATCGAACCCAACGTTGCAAATGAATACCAGGACCAACGTATGCTGAATCGAAATCGACCGTATCTGACATTCCATGTGCAAGTAAATGACTCGAGATAGCATTCATCTTGTGGAGGGACAGTGCTGTTTCTGCGGCTAGTACGCCAACCGCCTTTCCGCTGATGAGGCGTTCGCCTTCTCTTGGGTCCGCTTGAACCCATGGATTGGCCTTGGCTCTGTTTTCTTCGAATCGGCGAGTATCGACAATCAAATCTCTGAGAATAGGGAATCCAGGCAAAGGTTCGATGCGCAGTCGTCCATTACTGACAATTTGACCGACACGAGCGATATCTGCCAAGACAATACGTCCATTGGCACGAACTCCTGTTGTTGCTGTTCCTGCAGTGTTACCTCGACGGAAGGCGAAACTTCCATCGACATCTCGCTGGAAATTGATGAAGAGATCTTCCAATGATGCGGAGGCTGGAACTGTTGTCGCAATGACGTCCCATCCATTTTCACCTTGTGATGGGCAATAGCGGAAGAGTTCCAGTTCAACATGGATATCGGAATGGTCGACATGTCCCGGTGCAAAGTCTCCTTCGACAACATCATCATCGTCTGAGGTTCCATAAGCTGCCATTTCATCAATGAGTTCGAGTTGAAGTGTTCCTGAGTCATCAACACAGGCGATTCGAGGCAGTGTTTCAAGGACCCATTTTGTCCAAGGTTCATCAAAGTCAACATCACACATCTGTATCGGTTGTACACTGTGGGCACCAAGGCTGGATAATTTGTCATCCCAATCAGTTCCTGCTTTACAGAATTCATCGTAGGAAGTATCACCTATCGCACATACTGAATAATGCATAGCGGTCAAACCTGGTGCGTCAGATTGGACAGATTGCCACAGGTCTTCTGCGTTATCTGGCATCTCTCCTTCACCCCATGTCGAGGTAATGATGAGGAGGCGCTTGATAGAAGCAAGATTCGCCTTGTTGTACCCGTCCATATCGACAACATTTGGAGTCAGACCGTAGTTCGAGGCAAGTTTTGCTGTCTTTTCTGCAAGACCTGCTGCGTTCCCTGTTTGTGAACCGAAAAGAATGGTCAATGAACGATCGCCTCCAAGGACTGCAGTTAGTTCGTCAGAAGCTGAGCCTCCAACTGCAACTGCTGCGGCTGGTGCGACAGCAACTTCAACTGCTGGGGCTTCAGCAACTATTTCAGTTTCAACACCATCTGAGACCAGTTCGAATTTGATAACTTCGACAGGGCACGCTTCTGCGGCTTCGAGAATAATATCTGCATATTGAGCACCCAAATCTCCAGTAAGTGGGCTCTTGCCTTCGTTTCTATCGAATCCGCCGTCAAGGCGAACTGCAGCAAGAATTTGCGAGGTCTCATCATTTACTTCAAACACTTCTGGACAGATATCCTGGCATGCATCACATGTGATGCAGTCTTCGTCAATCCATACCTTAGCAACGACTGTCATTTCAAGACCCTCAAAGCGTCCGCTTCGCAGACAATTATGCCACCTAACATCGGCCTTTCAACCTTGCCACCGGACCACGGGAATTTTCAAGCCTCTAAAATAGAGGCTGCTCACATGTGGAAGTCGCCGTCTCCACCAAATCCATCAGCCATGCTGACACCCTTGGAAGAGATGACGTCGTCGATACGTAGAATCATGATTGCGGTCTCTGTAGCAGATTGAATTGCTTGTTCTACAACTCGCAACGGTTCCAATACGTTTCCGTCCTTCATGTCAACAACGCCGCCTTCGTAAACGTTGATTCCAGCATGAGATGCACCATCAGCATGTGCTTTACGGAGTGCAATAAGTGTTGTAACGGGGTCGAGACCTGCGTTTTCAGCAAGTGTTCGTGGAATAATCTCAAGAGCAGAAGCAAACGCTTCGATCGCCATTTGCTCTCTTCCACCAATTGTTTCAGCATAGGTGCGAAGATCTCTGCTTAGAGCAGCGAGAACGCTGCCTCCACCAGTGAGGACCGCCCCGTCTTCCCAAGCCACAGAGACAACGCCAACAGCATCATCGAATGCTCGGCGTATTTCGTCAACAACGTGTTCTGTTCCACCTCTGAGGAGTACTGAAACAGATTTTGCTTCAGGGCAACCTGTTACGAATGTCATGTCGCTTTCGCCAATCTTTCGCTCTTCGACACGAGCAGCATGACCCAAGTCTTCAGCAGAAAGGTCGTCCATGTTTGTGACAATTTGAGCACCTGTTGCCTTTGAAAGAGCTTCCATATCGGATTTCTTTGCACGGCGAATTGTAAAGACACCAGCCTTTGAGAGATAGTGCTGAGCGAGTTCATCAATACCTTTCTGGCAAATGAGGACATTTGCGCCAGATGCTATGATCTTATCCACAAGACCACGGATGTAGTTCTCTTCTTCTGCAAGGAAGGAAGCAAGTTGATTTGGATCAGTGATCTGAATCTTAGCATCGACTTCAGTCTTCTTTACTTCTACTGCTGAATTTATGAGTGCAATTCGAGCATCATTGATGCTTCTTGGCATACCTGCATGCACTCTTTCCTTGTCGAGGAGAATACCATCAATCAATGTTGAATCTTTAATCGATCCACCTTGACGCTTTTCGACTTTGATATCACCAAGGTCAACAAT
>JABGWN010000277.1 GCA_018645535.1 Methanobacteriota archaeon | reverse complement strand
TATCGAGTTTTGCAGTTCTTAACAACGATGAGATCTGGGTTTGAGCCTGGTTCTAGAGTTTTTACAAGATCCATAACTTCCTTTTTAGATGGAGTTACCTTTCCCTTGTGACTCCATCGAAATTCGATTTCAACACGGTTGAGCAATTTGTTTTCTGTACGACTTACAATTTCCATTGTTATTCTCTCCTTAACGGATGTTCACCTTCAATGCATATCGGCCAGATTGGTCGATGTTCAATCGTTCAGCGATTTCTGAACGAGAAGGGTGAATGATAATGACATAGCCTTGCCAGTCAGTTGTTGTTTGTGCAGATGGATGACGAGGACACTGGTCAACATCATCTTGCAGAATTAATCCGCAATCACCGCATGCATAGGGTTTCTTTGCCATGTTCACTCACCTGGTGCATGGAGCCATTCGAGGGAGCCCAATCCTGGTTGCTTGCATGTCAATCCAATCTTTGAACGACGTGGATCACTTGTATCAGGGGAGAGAGAAACAATTCTCGCACGCACTGCAGTACCGATTCCAAGGCGCTTGTCATCATCGCGGCCAGAAATAGTTCCTGCTCCAACGTTAACTTCAACTTGGGTTTCGAGAATCTGAGATTTGTGGAGTAGGGCTTCCATTGGTCCAATACGAACGAAGGCTCCGAATTCGTTTACTTCTGAAATAGCACCCTCAACAACTTCGTAATCATCCATGCAGAAAAGAAGAGCATCGAAACGAACTCGTTGGTAAATTGCACCATCGCCGTGAATGATTCGACCACGGCCAAGAGGCGTGTGGTTGCTTGTGACTAGAATGAAGCGGTTTTGTTCATCGAAACGACCTTCAAATGCAGTCATAGCCAATCGGTCGATATGTTGATCGAGAGATTGTCCTTTCTTCATGTACTCTGCCGGAATACGAATTGTATCCTCTTTTGTTACGATTTTGTACATCTTTTTTCCTCTCCCCGGCCTTCTCTCAGCGTAGCAATGAAGCGGAAGGGGGTGAGCCTCTTCCGTCCTTCACCGGCGCCGCCTCGGGAGAGAAGGTGACCGAAGTCATTTTGCCGAGTGACGACCCCTATATGAAGCACACGCCCTAATTCATGATACTGCGAGAATAATAAAAACGTCTCGAAGTGGAGAAACCTTCCCAAATTCGACGTGTTTTTACACCTTTCGCCCAAAGCAATAACAACCCCTTGATGCACAATATGGACAATGAGTAGCGTAAGCCATTCCAGAGCGGAGCAATTCTTGCCTGCACTTGGCATGGTTCTACTGATGGTTCTCACCTCCCTTAGCCAGATGAGTATGGGATCCTTACAAGCTGATGAGAGCGTGTCAAACAGTGCTGATGACCCATGGAATCCAATCGACCAGCCATGGGCCCAATATGGAGGGGTACCCACTCGAAATGGCTCAATGCCAATTCATTCTGCCGATGGCGGTCCAGGAACAGGTTCTGTTGAGTCAGTAACATCACTTGCGAGTATCAATGACCCAGTCATTAATTGGGTTGGATTAGATGATGACATAGGTTCAGATGCTTATGGCTCTATCATTGGAAATTTTTCTGGTAACTTAGACGCTTCGCAAGGGGCTAAAGACCGATGTACTCCTCTTGGCCTCTTTGCAGTAGTCCTTCACGACAGCACAGAATCCTCTTCGACAAAGCTATCACTCATTGCAGGTGATGATGCAAGTATTGCTTGGCAAGTTGACTTGGGTTCGACAAAATCAGCACGTTCCACACCTGTATTGGCGGACGTTGACCTCGATGGCACCACTGAAATCGTCGTTGTCTATGACACTGAAGGTGCGCTAAACGTGGACGTCTGGTCTCCAGAACTTACCTGTGACGAGTCAGGGTGGCAAACTGGGGGACATTCGAATGAAGCCGCATGGTCTTGGTCAGATGCAGATCTAAGAATTGGAATCACAAGCCCTCACGCACCAACAAGAGAAAGTAATCACCTATCAGTAACACAACCCCTTCTTGCTGATTTGGAACTCGATGGACAACCCGAACTTGTCCTATCCGTCGTCGACGTTAACTCAGAAGACCCTCAAATCATATCAATTCCATTAGGGTCATCCGCTCCAACTGCTCCGAACTGGGAAGTTATTCTCGATAGAGGAACCCATCCGAGTGATCCTGCATGGGCCCAGCTTGATGATTCCAATACGGCTGTCGTTGCAACAACCATAGATGAAAATTCAGGGAATATGTGGATTTGGCGACTCGATGGTGCGACTGGCTCTAATTCAGTGGGCAGAGTTGCGATAACTGGAACTGATACAGACTCTGATTCACCCAGATTGAGACTTCCTGGTCCAGTAGTCACGCAACTTGACAATGATGCTGCTCCTGAAATGATTTTGACAGTCCCTACCGACTCCAATGGTCGAACGACAGGATATGGCGCTCGATTTATTGGGATGGAGCTAACATCCACTCAGGAGATTTTTTCATTCCGTTCACAAAACGGATTTGCTGATGCTCCGCCGTTACCAATCGACACAGATGCTGATGGCATAGATGATCGACTTTGCTGGGTAACATGGTACTCTTCATCATCATTCTCATTCGATCGCGAGGGAATGGTTGGCTGCCATGACCTAAGCAACGACCCACCAACAAAAGAATGGTCTAAAGTCATGAATCGAGGAGGCTCAGGGAATTCAAATGATGAAATCGCAGTTTCACCGCCATCTCTAATGGATATTAACGGCCAAGATGGCGAAGAAATCGTTGTTGCTTTTGGAAGAAGAGTATATGCATTCGAAGGAGACACTGGTTTTACTGATGAAGTTTCTGAAGGATGGGATGAGCCTTTGGCCACACCTCATAGAGTTTGGTCTGCACCCGCATTTGCCGACATGGATGGCGATGGATCATTGGATATGCTCATCGGAGACACACTTATTTCTCAAAGAGCATTAGATTTAGCTCCCCTTGCAGATTCGAATGGCATATCATTCAATCCAGCATCTCCTGACCCAGGTCAAACATTGACTGTTACAGGTCAATTTGCGAACATTGGGACATGGGAGAATGAGGATAGCATTGATTGTGTCTTGCGCATGGATGGAAACGAAATTTCACGAGTTCGTGTTGATGATTTACAACCATTGTCACCAAGTGGAGACGGTGGACCCTCTACGTTTAGCGTGGATGTTATTGCCACTTTGGGGAGCCATTTATTCGAATTAGTCCTCGATGTGAATGATAACTTAACCGAAGCAAGAAAAGACAACAACATCGAACAGATCACGCTTAATGTTGTAGAACCATATGCCGTACTTATCCAATCACCTGAAGCAGTTACCCGAATTAATCCCGGTATGAGTCAAGATGTTGAAATATCTCTTTTAGCAACAGGCTCGAGAAGTGCTTCATGGTCAGTCACATATGATACAACTCACCTTCCACAAGGATGGAATGTAGCCCCTCAAGCAGGCACATCGCTTGCGGGGATAGAAATAGCGCCATCAACGTCTGTACCACTTACATTTGTTGCTACACTTCCGCAAGATGCTTTAGGCGATGAGGATGGATATATCGACATAACTGCTACGCTTGACATCGATCCGTCTGTTAACACAACACTATCGGTACCTATTGAAGCATTGAGAACAAGAGGACTATCCCTGGTCGGGCCCGAAGGCCTGAGTAGTTCCAACGGATATGGGATCCCAGGCTACTCTGCCGAAGCTTACGTAATGATAGAGAATCTAGGTAATGCTCAAGAAACGACAACCTCAATTGACTGGACAAATCCATCTTGGGGAGGCACTCCAGTGCTTAACGATGGCGTTGACAATGTCTATTCTATTACATTGCAACCAGGAGAAAAAAGAGAGTTAACGATTCATCTCGATGTGCCCTTATCCACGAGCCTTGGAACCTCGACAATAACAACTCTAACCACATGTATTGGGAGTGGAGACGATACGTTATGCCGTTCCCTTGAGGTCAATCTAACGGCAGTTGGTTCACACACCTCACCAGTCCACATTCGCTCTGTTCCCTCGACCGTCACATCCTTTGAAATCAAGGCACTTATCCCTTCGAGCGGAACGTTATCATGGGATCTAAACAATGCGAGTGTATATCTCCAAAATTGGCAATGGAATGCTACATCTGGAGCCAACATCAACAATGGCATATTGGAGATTTCTGGTGCATCTGGAACTGTTGCTATCGCCTCACTTGAAGTGTACATACCAACTGATGCCCCACCTCAGCGATTAGTATTCAATACAGCAGAGAATGTGCCAATAGATCATCACGACTTTTTGTTGAGTGTCCACGTGTTGCAGATTCATCGTTCTGCAATTAGTATAATCGATTCTGGTCCGTTAGCAGAACCGACTGGATTTAATGTAAGTATCCCTCATCAACTACTCATCCAACTTGACAATCCAGGAAACGGAGAAGATACATATTTACTCAGTGGGCGAGTAATAACAACTGAACAAATTGCATCAGATGATGTACAGTTCACCTTTTTCAATCCACAACGAACCCTTGCAGCTTTGGCTACAACCATAATGCCTGTAGAAATAACACTTGACTCCTCTATCCCCGCTGCAGAGCCTTTTGAAATAGAATTCACGTGGTCTTCGATTGTCAACGAAAGTGTATCTGCTTCAACGAGATTACTGATTGAAGCGGAACAACGGCATTTATGGGAGATAACACCTCTAGACGGACAAATTATGCAGGTTATTCCTAATCAAGAATTCCAATATGGAATTCAAGTCCAAAATATTGGCAATTTTGTCGATGTGGTCCAACTCGTGCCGCATATTAGTATCACTACAACAGCAAATGATACATCCGTATGGAACTTGCATGATCCTGTCGATTCTTTAGAACTCGATGTCAACTCCTCACAAGTTCTGCCGATTGTTCAGATGATTCCTTTCGCATGGGAGGGCAGTACTGCTAAAATCACCTACAAAATTGTATCATCTGACTATGAACTCGGCGAATTCAACGTGACATTCGAGGTCCAGAAAACTGCCAAGTGGCACGTCAATCTTGCAAACAGCAATCTCGAAATTCTGCCAGGTGGAGACACGATTCAAGTCGAAGTAGAACAACTTGGAAATTCACCGAGCACTCCATACTTCACGAAATCCGGGCAGGGATGGAATACATCACTCCCTGATGGAATATTGATGGAACCTGGCCAAACCGAACTTATCGACATATTTGTTCAATCTCCAAGTAGTGCAATCGCGGGACAAGTAAATATCGTCAAAATCCGAGTATCAGATGGATCAGGTCAAGGATTAGAAGAATTTGAGATTCCTGTAAGAGTTTCACCTTCTCCAAATTTTGAACTCAATGCAAGCCAATCATGGTTTGTTAGTGAAGGAGGAGGATACCCTCTTGCATGGATGGAAAACACGGGCAATACAATGAGCCACGTGACTATAACACTGGAAAACTTACCTGTAGGATGGAACATCTCAGGAATGCAATCTGCATCTCTATCACCTCATGAAGCACGTGGCATACCATTCGAGATTATTCCGCCTACGAATTGGGACAAGCAGCCACTGGAAATTGAACTTAGGATAGTCCATCCACAATTAGGTATGTATGTGGAATCGATAACTGTGATCTACTCCAATATTTCATTTGCATCGACACCTGTATTGTCTGGTTCTGCTGGTTCAAGCCAAGCATTTTCATTGCATTTGAATTCAATTAATCCAAGCACAGTCACAGTTCCTGATGCCACGATGAATCAAGATGAGTATCGCCTTATCCTAGAAGAGGGAATTAATTTTGAGACAATATCGTCAACCAACGACGCCATACAATTCGTCAATATTGGTTCAATTTTACCACAAGTATCTGCCTCCTGCCAGTTCATTTCCGATGTGTTCCAAGAATTGGGAAGAGCACCGTTAACAGAGACAGTAGTTTCCTGTAGCGTGAATGGAGACCTTGATGAACAGACAAGATTGACATTTATTGCATCAACGAATACGGGCGAGACAATTCCACTTGACCTTGGTACGTTCACAATTCAGAGAAATGAATCAAGATTCGTCAATATATCAGTGGACCAATGGGATCCTGAACCGGGGCAGTTGCTGATCCGTGTCGTTGGTTATGATGGCAATGGAATTGAAGTTGTTTCAATTGAAACAGCACAAGTGTCCCGTCAATCAAATTGGAATGTAGGGATCGCAAGTTTCAGTGCTACTGGTGACCTCGACATCGCAATTACTCGTACAAATTATGAGGTTCTCGGAGATGTAAATTGCATACTGACCGTAACAAGTAGTACCAGTTCATATCGTATTGAACGGATTGTGGACGTGGAAGGTTCTCAGTTTGCACCGATTGTTAAAATACAAAACCCAAGTATATCCGATAGGGAGTCCTTGTCCGCAACGATAGATTGCAACTCACCGTTTGACGTAGATGATGACCCTTCAGACAACACAGCTACAGCCATTTATGTAGAGGAAAGTCAAAGTTTGGTAACAACAAATAATCTCCTTTGGGGAACGGCTATTACGATATTCATAGTTGGAGCATACGTACTTGTAATGCAAAGAAAGGAGGCTGGAGTATTACAGGAAAACATCCGGTCTAAACCTAAACCAACAAATAACAAGGATACTCAAGAAACGAAAGAAACAGAAGTGATTGAAGATGACATGTCTCTCGAAATATTTGAGGAAGAAATGGAATTAGAAGAAGAACCAGTATCTCTCGTAGAAGAGATTACAGTATCGGAAACTGACTTAAGCCCATCAGGCCGACTTGATACAATCAGACAGGAATTAGATCCTGATGTAGAGATTGTGGATACAACAAGCATTGAAGAACGCATGTCAAAGTTTTTTGATTAGATTATAATTACATACCTCAATAGGTATGATGCAGTGCGAGGGTCATGAACCAATCAAATTCAAGCACGTCCGCGTTTTATACGCTGGATGGATGTGTGTCTGAGAATCTTGATGAAACATTTCAAGCACTACTTGAAATCCGTAGAGGAAATCATCAACTATGGGAGAAACTCGTTAATCGTGAGGCTTTTTCCACCCGATTGAAAAAGCAAGGGTTGGATGAAATTGACGATCGTAATAAGATTACATGGGATGATGCTACACTTTGGTTTACATGTGTAAGGATGTTAAACAGAGATTCAGCACCAATCATGTTAGGAGAAAACAAAAACAGAGAGAGATTTGGTAGGTTCCCACACCATACAGGTTCATCCTTACAGTATATTTTAGAGAATATCTTGTCCATACCAAGCCAATCAGAAGGATTGTATTCCGATTTAATTGAACATTTAGAATATCTAACAGAACGATGTTCGGAAATGAATACTGGTCACAAAGAATTTCTAGAGGGGAAAGCAGGATTAATGATTTTAGGTTACATCACTTTTGAAGAAGTGAAAGCCTTGAGATCCATGCTTCTTGGAAGCGGTTGGATGGTATCAAGAGAGGAGCCATTAGACGGAGGGGTTAGAGAAGCTGTGCGTCATTTAAATGCTCTATTAATGGCGGCAGAGAGAAGAGGCGCAGGCCTCATTCATAGACAACATGAGTGATTAAAATTGACCAGAGGTCAAGCGCTCATACATTGATGAATAAAGAGAAGCAGTTTCCTCAATGACGCTTTCGGGTAAAGCAGGAATAGGTGGATCGACAGCACCTGAGTCACGAGCTAACTTTAATTCAGCTTGGTGTCCAGAATTAATGTAATGCGTACGAACAAATTCTTTTGATAATTCGATACATTCGCCATTTGAATATGCTTCAGCATCCCACCAACGATCTTCATCAAGAGTGCCAAAGGTATCTACGAGAACAACCTTGCGACCCGGTCCCAATGCAAATTCCTTCTTCCCATCGACATGAATAAGTCCGTTCTTAGCTGCCTCTCTTTCTATGATTTCATCGACTTTAAGGGCTGCTTGTACGATAGAATCGAATTCTTGATCAGTGATGTTGGAAATTTGTAGCGCTTCTTCGCGGTCAATGTTACGATCGAATGCTTCGAATTTGGTTGTAACTTCAACGAAGGGTTCTGAAAGTTTGACGCCATATTCAGCATCTTGAGAAACTCCAAGTGATTCTGCAGTAAGTTCGCCTCGTTGGAAACGGCGCCATGCTGATCCGGAGAGATAGTGACGTACGATGAATTCCAGAGGTACAAACACCCATTCGGCATCCCGCGGGATTGCACCTGGTTCTTTTACAACCTCGACTTTACGTACGAGGCAACGATCAGGCGCGTTTAATTCGACAAGATGAGTTCCACAGACACCTTCTTGTTCCACCAATTTGAACCAATGTGCTGTAGTGCGATTTAGTGATTCGCCTTTGCGGGGAATAAGAGAAGGAATAATTTGATCAAAAACTGAAATTTGATTTGTGAATCGAAATTCCAAGATATCCGGGTCATCTGTTGACCAAACTTGCTTCACTTTCCCTTGATAGAGCATTTCACCCATGTATATCAACCAAAAGGATAGGCTATTGAACGTTTTTATTGGGCAAACTCAGATTAAACCAAGAGCGTCTTCAATACGGTTGAGTTCTGGACCGGTGGTTTCACTTCCAGCAAGAGCACCGTTGTTAGATGCACAGATACCAGCACCAACATAAGGAGAACCAAAAGAAACTGTACCAACCATGGGAGGGACACCAAGTATTTCTTCAATCAATAGTACTTCCTCGGGAGCGACATCTGGATGGAGTAGAACGCCTTGACTATTGACTACACCAAGGCTCCCAACTACGTCTTGACCTCCGATGGTTGTAGAAATAATATCAACACCAAGAACTTCAGAAAGAATATCCAGGCCATCCTTTGGAATACTCGGAGATGCTACACAGCCTTGTTCATTGACAAGCAAGAGGTTGCCTGCAGTATTAACACCACCTTCCATAACAACAACGTCTCCATAGGCAGTTAATGCATCGATATCAGATTCTGTTGCGATGTCTGCGACAGCCATTCCTTTGGTATTTCCAGCGAGGAGTGCGCCAATAAGATTGGAACCTCCTATCGAGATGGGTGCGAGTTCAAGTCCTACAACTTGTTCTAGCTTCTCAATAGTTGGTGTTGGTAATTCACGAGGATGAAACAATACGTTGCCAACTGATGCAAGATGAATACCAATTTGATCGGACCCATGAATGTCAAGGGTGTCAATTGGCATGTTTATCGCTCCGTATAGATTCTCAAAGGTGTGTTAGAGCCTAGGAGTAGGAAAAAAAGATCGGAGATACCAAGAGGAAAGGAGTGGGGCACAGTGACCGCCGTTCCCGTGGACTCTCGTACCACAGTATTGGGACAGACGCAGGAGGGCTTGACTTCCGGGTTCGGGATGAGACCGGGTAAACTCCACCGCTATGACCGTGCACCCATCTCCTTTCGAATCGGATATGGACGCGACTATTGTCGCATCGGTGAATTGGCATGAATTATTAGACGAAGGGCACTCGAGGTGCGGATACATAATGAAAAAGATGCTCGAACAGTTAGTGCTGCTGGACTGAATACGTCGCCGAAGCTTCGTACTTACATCCGCAGTCTATCAAACTCGTCTTTTACGAGCGTTCTGAGGTGTCTCGTCTCTGGGGCGGCTTCGAGCTTAGATGCTTTCAGCTCTTATCCATCAGGGCGTGGCTACCCAGCATTGCCTTGCCAGACAACTGGTAAACTAGTGGCCCCGAGCCCTCGTTCCTCTCGTACTAAAGGGCCCCTTCCATCAGACACCTTACGCGATTCTACCACCAAGCAACAAACCTGTCTCACGACGGTCTAAACCCATCTCACGATCCCTTTTAATGGGCGAACAACCCCACCCTTGGGCCCTGCTGCAGGCCCAGGATAGGAAGAGACGACATCGAAGTAGCAAGCCACCAGGTCGATGTGAGCTCTTGCTGGTGACAACTCAATTATCCCCGAGGTAACTTTTCTGTTATCTACCACCCTCATAAATAAGGTTGGTAGGTTCGTTAGGCCCTGCTTTCGCATCGTCGATCCTCATTGTGCGGATCCACGTCAAGCCAGCTTTTCCCCTTACAGTTAACAGTGGAGTGCTGAACCACTTAAGCTGACCATTGGGCACGCTTGTTAGGTTTTCGAGCGCGTGGCGCCCCACCCAAACTGCCCACCAATCGGTGTTCTCATAAAGAGTTAGCATTGTTACCTTCCAAGGGTGGTGTCTCTTCTTTCGACTACTCCCAAGACTAGCGTCTCAGGGATCAAAGTCTCCCACCTACACAGTACATGGAAAGCGACAATGCAACGACAGGCTGCAGTAAAGCTCTATGGGGTCTTCGCTTGCGGGTAGAATGTACTGGACTGTGCGCCAGTAAAGTCAATTTCGCCGGACTTATCGCGGGGACAGTGGAGCCCTCGTTGGACCATTCATGCAAGTCGCCAATTAAGCGACAAGGTATTACGCTACCTTAAGAGGGTCATAGTTACCCCCGCTGTTTACTGGTCCTTCGTC
>JABGWN010000276.1 GCA_018645535.1 Methanobacteriota archaeon | reverse complement strand
TGAAAGTTCATCTCAAAAGATTTCACTAAGCGTTCGAAAACTTACAACAGGTTCTGCTCGTGATTATATCATGATGGCAGCGTTAGGTGTCCTTGTCATCTATGCAATGCTGGAGGTGATGATTTGAGCATCGATTATCTCTCACTCATGGTCGTCTTGCCAATCATGGCAAGTATCTTCCTGCTTGTTCTTACGTCACGCCTTTCAGAAGGTGATCGACGAAAATTCGACTCCTCTATTCGAATGGCAAGTCTTGGGATTACATTGGTAATGTTTGCTCTTGCAACGCTCATGTTCTTCGGGGAAATTGGTAACGTTGATTGGACTGGTATCGCCTTCAATAACTTTGAATTTGCAGAATCCTATGTCTGGATCGAACCACTTGGAATCAAATGGAGTGTCGGTGTCGACGGTCTTTCCTTCCCAATGGTCTGGCTTACAACGCTTCTCTTGCCAATTACAATCATCGCAACATGGAACGAAAAGGCAGGAGCAACCTACTTCCCACTCATTCTCATGATGGGAGGTGCACTTATCGGTGTCTTTGTCGCACTTGACATGTTCATGTTCTATGTGTTCTGGGAATTGACATTGATTCCAATGTTCTTCCTTATCCTCAAGTGGGGCGGAAAAGACCGAAAGTATGCTGCTCAGAAGTTCTTCATCTACACCTTCACAGCATCCGTTGTCATGCTTCTTGGTTTGTTCACCATGTATTTCCTCATGGACACACAAACCTTCTCGATGGTTGACATGGTTACTGAAGCAAATGGAGCAAATGGTAACGGCGTCTGGCTCGGACTTGAAGTTCAGAAAGCACTCTTCATTATGCTCATGCTTGGATTCCTTGTGAAACTCCCTGCCGCACCATTCCACACTTGGCTGCCCGATGCTCACGTACAGGCGCCTACAGGTGGTTCAATGCTGCTTGCTGGTGTTATGCTGAAGATGGGAGCTTACGGAATGTTCAGACTTCCAATCTCTCTCTTCCCGCATGCGCTTGAAGAATTCAGATTCGTTATCATGCTAATCGGTTTGATCTCCCTTGTTTGGGGAGCAATCGTTTGTCTTGGACAAACCAATCTCAAGAAGATGGTTGCGTATTCCTCCGTTTCACACATGGGTATCATTCTACTCGGTATCGCAAGTATGCAACCTCTTGGATGGGCAGCAGCTCTCTTCATGATGTTCGCTCACGGAATCATCAGCCCAATGCTCTTCGCAGTTTGTGGTGCCTTCAAGCATCACTATCACAGCATGGAAATTGGTGCAATGCGCGGAATGGCAAAACATTCTCCATGGCTTGCAACGAGCATGATGTTTGGATGGATGGCTTCTCTTGGCCTTCCACTCCTTGCAGGGTTCGTTGCTGAATTGATGCTCATGGTTGCTTATTGGCATGCTTATGGATGGTGGATTATCCTACCAGGTATTGTTCTCGCTCTTACAGCAGCATACTATCTCTGGTCGATGCAACGAACCATCTTCGAAGGTGGAGATGAAACACAACCTCCAGAAAGCCTGCACGGTGAACCAGTTCCCGATATTGCGAACTCAGAGAAGTTGGCAATGCTCCTTCTTGCAGGATTTACAATTCTCTTCGGAGTAATGCCATGGATTT
Organism: Methanobacteriota archaeon; assembly: GCA_018645535.1. Classification (GTDB taxonomy): domain Archaea; phylum Thermoplasmatota; class Poseidoniia; order Poseidoniales; family Poseidoniaceae; genus MGIIa-L2. The sequence continues at coordinate 9,443 of JABGWN010000276.1, read as the reverse complement.
TCCTTGATATGATGGACATATGGACGCAGAATGCCATGAAATTCCTAGGGTTTGGTGTTTGAAATGACTGCTAACACGTTTGATATGGATTTGCTCCAAACGCTCGGACCTGAGCTCACAGTATTCGTGGGTCTGCTTCTAATCATGATCATTCCAAATCTTGGAAATGGTAAATTCCGCATTCCAGGGACCCAGATTGAACTTCCTTGGTTCTTAGGCGGTACTCGTTACAAGGCAGTCTCCTCTCCTCGTTTGCCAGGATTACTGGCAGTATTGACCATGTTGCTTGCTTTGATTCAAGTCGTCTGGTACCTCCTTGACTCAAGTTCGGTCAGTGAAGAAGTGACCAACGAAAGCGGATATCAGATTTTGAAAGTAAACATGTTCTCTCGCCTCTTCGAGGGTATTTTCTTTGCAGCACTTCTCCTTGCAGCTCTCGCATCGCTTGACAGACTTCCAACTGGATCGATGAAGAGCGACGACATCGATGTGTTGTTCAACAATCGCCGACAAGCCGATTTTTACATCCTTATGCTTACTTCTGCACTTGGAATGAGCGTTGTCGCGCTTGCTCAGGATTTGTTCGTTCTCTTCATTGGACTTGAACTTGCATCGTTCTCAACATACGTTTTGGTTGCATTCCACAAGGAAACTCGAGCAGGTTCTGAAGGTGGTGCAAAATACTTCATCGTTGGATCTGTCGCATCTGCAGTTGGTCTCTATGGCCTCAGCATGTTGTATCTTTGGGCAGGTTCTCTGCAATTCGATGTCCTTGCTGCAACATGGGCTGCTGATGGTGTAAACTCACTGAATATGATGGCGCTTGGATTCGTCCTTGTAGGATTTGCATTCAAGATCAGCGCAGCACCATTCCACTTTGCCGCACCCGATGCATATTCTGGAGCAAACAGCCCAGTAGCAGGTGTTCTAGCAACAGCAAGTAAAGCAATGGGAATGCTTGGACTTATGCGTGTTCTCTTGTTGATTACAATCCCTGATGCAACTGAAGATGGCTCTGCTGTTTGGATTGGTTTACTCGGCGTAATGGCCGCAGTAACGATGACATGGGGTAATATTGCCGCTCTTGGCAGCCAAAATCCTAAGCGTATGCTCGCTTATTCTTCCGTCGCTCATGCAGGATACATGCTCGCAGCATTGACTGCTATCGGGGCATGGAATTGGGGCTTGGTTGAAAACTCAGGCAACGCAAAAGATGTCGTCGTTGCAGCACTTCTCTTCCATATGGTCGTTCTCGTCTTCTTCAAACTTGGAGCCTTCCTCGTGTTGGGGCTACTCGAAATGGAAGGTGGTGCATCTCGTTTGTCTTCACTTTCTGGACTCGGAAAGAGAGAGCCTTTGCTTGCAGTCGCTATGTTCCTGTTCATGATCTCCCTCGCAGGGGTTCCACCAATGGCTGGTTTCCTTTCGAAACTCTTGGTTATCATGGGAATTGTTGAGGTTGCTACAGGAACTGGCTCTCTTGATTCCCTCTTGGACGCTCATTGGGTTTGGTGGCTTGCCCTTCTCATGGTACTCAACAGCGCAATCTCGATGTTTTATTATCTACGTGTCGGTGTTGTCATGTACTTCCATGAGCCAGAAGAAGGCCGTCAAGGACCTCTTCCTTCAGGTGTTTCAATTCGACTTGCGATCACAATATGTGCAATAGGAACAGTTGCCTTTGGACTCGTCGGTGGCGAGTTAATTGAACTCTGCCGCGAGGCAGCACAATCCCTCGGTTGAAGAGGGTGCCTTCAAGAGGGGTTGGCCTCTCCGTTTACATGGTGAGCCTCAATGGGAAGACGTCATGAAGAAAAAGTGGACGTAGAAGAACTTGCACGTCTCGAAAATCCAGAGGGTTCCTCAGGAAAGATTCGTGTAAAACTTCCAAATGGTGGTAAGAAGCGCGGAGAGTTTGGATTCAAGGGCGAAATGTTTGCTCTTGCTGAAGAGATTCTCGGCGGCCGTCGTGTTACAGTCCTCTGTGCTGATGGGGAGACCCGAATGGCACGTATACCAGGTAAAATGCGTCGTCGACAATGGGTTCGTGAAGGCGACCTCATCATTGTCTGGCCATGGGACTTTCAAGATTCAAAAGCAGATGTAAAGCATCGTTATACCAAGACTCAAGCTATGTATTTGTCAAGAAAGCAAGTTCTTCCTGAAGTTGTTGACATGTTCGGAATGAATGATCGTAATGATGATGACGACGATGATGATGACTTGTTCGGTATCTCCGATGCCCCTGAAGTGGTCGAAGAAGACGACGGCGATGATTTGTTCGGTGATGACGATGATGACGATGATGACGATTTGTTTGGAAGCGATGATTCAGTCGAAGAAGTCGTTGAAGAGCCAGTAGCGGTTGATGAACCAGCAGAATCAGTTGAACCAGAACCACTTGATGATGACGACGATGATGACGATGATATCGACGCTTTGTTTGCTTAATCATCGGAGCATTGATGTCCCCCCTCAACAAACTCACAACAGGAAGGGTACACCATGTCTCGTTCAAATGATGATTGGGATGAACTGAGTGAGCGCACTCGGCAACGTCGTAAAACTCGTAAAAAGCAGAATAAGGGCCCAAAATCTTTGGATGATCAGGCTGATGCTGATTTCGATGAGCAACATACCTCAAAGTTTGTTGAAGGCTTAGCAGGAAAAAATAGTTCATTCAATTGGATGAAGGATGAGCGAAACAAACGCATGTTCAAGAAAATTGAAAATCGAATTCAAGGCGCTATGGGTACTGGTACCTATGATTGGGTCGATCGAAGAACGTTCGATCAAGTCTTTGACAGACTAACCTTAATGTCGCTTTACAAAATGATGAATTCAGGAATACTGGATACACTCGATTTCCCAATTGCTCGAGGAAAAGAAGCTCACGTATTCCACGGAACAGATGGCGATGGCCAATCGGTTGCGGTAAAAATCTTCCATACCTCAAATGCAGTATTCAAGAATCTGATGCAGTACATTGAGGGCGATCCCCGTTTCGGTGGTCTTCGTCGACGTCATCGTGATCTTGTTGATATTTGGGTACGAAAAGAGCATCGTAATTTGACCCGTTTACATCGTTGGGGATTGCCTGTCCCGCGTCCTATTGCAGTTCAAAAGAATATTCTCATCATGGAATATCTTGGTAGTGAAACACAACCATCTCCCAAATTACGAGATGTTCGAATCGAAAACCCACAACCAGTGTTTGATGAAATGTTGGAGTTCTTGGCAGTTTCTTGGCAGAAAGCTGATCTGGTTCATGGTGATTTTTCCCCATACAACATCTTGTGGCACAATGATGCACCCATTGTCATCGATGTCGGTCAAGGCGTTATACAACATCACCCTAAGGCAAAGGAATTCCTTGTACGAGATGTAACTCGGTTGGTGGAATGGGGAAACAAGAATGGTATTGAAATAACATTAGCAGATGCAATGTATGATGTTCTGGAAATGGATTTATCACACGTCCATCGAATGGAAGAAGAATGATTCACTCTTCTTCCCAAACAATGTGTTCATCTTCAGCCATTTCCATCATACCGACGACGGCTTCTTCATCTTCTGGATCGACTTGGCTTGCTCGAAGTCTACGGTCTCTCCGTTCACTAACATCAGCTAATCCAGGGACAAGACCATCGAAACCAGTCGATGTTTCTTCCTTGGATTCTTTAGCTTCGATCGAATCTAAAGAACGATTATCAAACTTCATGCGCTTTCTTCGTCGCTCAAGGAATGAAAGCACAGTTCCATGTTCTGAACCACCTGCAAGCATCTCAACTGCCTGTCTGGCAAGGCCAATTCCCTCTGCATCGCCAACAAGTACAACTGTAGATTTGTAAATTGTGACTTCTACATCGGTCAAGTTTTCAATTAAACGACGTACTTTTCCTTGACTTCCGATAATTCGGGCACGAATTCTTCTCTGCTGATGTGAACGCTTACCCACGAAATCTTTGAGATCAACCATTTCGAAGAAGTTCTCATCTTCGAGTAATCGAATTGCAGCCTTTGGAGCCATTCCACGACCGACTGCCTTGATGACATCAGGGAACTTTAACGCCTTAATCGGGTCATATGAGCCTGGTTCACCCCAGACTACTTCCACATCCCCCGTCTCAGAGTCGATGTGAAATTCCTTTGCTCCAGATGCATTTCGTAATGACTTTGCAGTCGTACCTTTTGAACCGATGAGAACAGCAATTCTATCCTTTGGAATTCGAGGGAGCCCTTGTCGCATGATTACCACCCACCAGCCGATGTTTTTCAATCCCGCTGTTGAAGCCAAGCTACGACAAAGCCAGCACAAAGGAGTGCAATCATGGTTGGAGCGAACGATGGAACAAGGCCAGGTGATGAGACGTCAGCACCTGTTACAACCATGTAATGGTCGTTGTTTATCTCACTATTTTCATCGATGAGATTCGAAGGATCAATGCGTACACGCAGGTCGTATTGACCGCTATTAGGAACAGTATAGTTCCAAGTGAGATATGCCACGCCTGTGCCGAGAGAACCTGCAAGAAGTGTTTGTGCTTGCATGACAGTCCATTCAGTTGCAGCATTTCGATCGGCAGGAGCAGCTTCTAAGATTACAGCCACTGATCCTGGATACGCCTTATTGGAACGAATTTCTCCAGAGATGGTGATGTTACCAAATGTGTTCCCTGGACGCACAACAAGTTTGTTGACGTCCGTTTCAGTTACGTTCCAGTAGAGGTCGAGTCCTGGCATGACTTGGAAAGCTCTAGGTTCTGTAGTCTCGCTGTTCCCAGCTTCGTCCACGACTGTTGCTCTTAGCATGAGGTACTGACGAGACTTTGTTGCCCAATTTGCTAGTGCAAGGTCTCTATCAAGGCCAGTACCTGGGACTTCAAGCCACTGGCCTGAGAGGTCTGGTGTAAGACCAACACCGTTTAGATCGAATCCATATTGCAATGAAATTCCGCTTTCGTCGATGCCTGAGAGTAAGTCATACGCTGCAAAAGAAATGTTTGCTTGACCAACAAGATCGGTTGTAAGCGCATCAACAGTCCAACCAACCATTTCAGGAATGGTGGTGTCAACTTGTACAGATGTTGTGATTGTATTTCCGACGTTACCAACCGTATCAGTTGCTCGCAACTCAAGTGTATGATTCCCCTCTTCTAAGGTAATTGAATGTGTATTCGTGGTGATAGCAGTCCATGTTCCAGAATCGATTTTCAGTTCAACAGTCTCAACACCGGATCCTGTTCCATCATTGGCACCGTCCAAAATACCAGATAGTTCCACAATTGTGGAAGATTGCCATGCAGAACCGCTTCCAACCGTGATGGAAGACATGGTTGGTCCAGTTCGGTCGATACCGATGAATAATGTCGATGTATTACTCAATCCAGAGTCGTCGTAAACAGTAAGACGGGGATTCCAAGTTCCCTCAGAGAAACTTCCACTTGACCAATCCCAGCCGTATGTGAGGCTTGAAGGTCCATCAGTAGAAGGTGAACCAGGCCCTGGTACATTTTGTAGAGTCGCTCTGTTGAAATCATCATCAGAGACACCGTATCGGAATTCTAAGGTACCTGTCTCAGCGATACTAAACCATGCTCTATCTGTATTACTTGTTCCAGAACCAACATCTGGGGAAAGAATTGTGAATGCAGTAATCTCAGGTATGTGATTATCGATTGTGAACTCTCCTGTTGTGGTCAAAGTGGAGCCGTCCACATCTGTATCCCAGCCAGTAGCACGCATTGTGTATGTGCCATTCGCAACCGAAGTGGAATCAAAATTGAACAGCCAAGGTGTACCAGTGAGATTTGTAAGTGTGGAATAAGCACCCCCTTGTGATGCGATTTCAACCAAGATCGAATCGATGGTTCCCGTACCTGAAATACTGAAGGTAACCGTCTTCAATCCTGTGACAGATTCGGACTCAATTGGGCCATTCGAGAATGCGATACTGGCTGCTGATGATGAGTGTATTACTGACTCTTCTTCGAGATGCAGATGGTTATCGATATCAAGGGGAAAAATGGAAATGAGCAAGAGGGAAATGATGCCGACTGCAACCGCTCTGCCTCCCATGCTTTTGTTACAGATGCGACCTCCCTTCAAATCTCCCCTTCCAACAGGAGGTTTTCTCTCAACTTTTTGGGTTCTTATGAGATGGGTTCAAGTGCTTTGCATGACGTGGGAAAAGCATGGCAAGAAGGGCGTACGTAGTCTTCTGTGTATTGCTGATGATGACTTCATTGGCTCCAGCCTCTGTTAGTTCATACGATAGCGGCGGCATTGAATCCTCAGATTCTACTCTCGGTATCCTGCCTGCAAGCCCTACTGCAGGCGGTTCAATTACAGGTTCATTGACGCTTTCGAATACGAATTCACAAACTGCTTTTGATGTCGAATATTCATTCTATAAGAATGGTATTTCTACGAACAACCGTCTCATTACAAGCACCGTCAACATCGATGCTGACGATTTCGAAACTGTGACTGCACAATGGGACAATCTTGTTGAAGGCGAAAATAAACTGTGGGTGACGTATTCGTACGATGGACAAACCGAAGTCGAGTTTTATCATTCCTTCACTGTACTGGGATTACCGAATCTAAGAGTGACGGAGACAATTCTTACACCCAACACGGATCTTCATTCTGGCGATACAATTTCATTGAGTACAAAGGTGACAAACATTGGTTCAGTTGATGCTCAAGCATCGTATCTTGGCATTAATTACCCAGGCTCGATTGCAGATGTGGAACTTCCAACTCCAGCAATTAGTGCCAGCGAATATGCATGGGTCAACACGACCTTTACTGCACCTGTCTCAGGCTCTTACGACCTCATCTTAACTCCAGATGCCCGAGATGAGGTATTGGAATCAACCGAACAAGGGAAAGATGAAATTGTTCAATTTGACATTGAGCCAAGAATGGATCTATCCCATATTGGTGAGATACTTATTGTGCCGACAGAAGGTTCTCTGACAGGTCCATGGGCTGTTTCGGGTACGATAGCAAGAGAATCTGGAGAAGGCTCTCTCGATGTTCCAATGGTCATTGAATTGCGAGAAGGTGCCTCCACTGTCCGATCACTCCAACCGTTCACAGTAGGTGTCTTCGGAACTGGATATTCTCAACATGCATGGACGACATCCATTGGGAGTGCGAACATTGCAGGTTTGAGCAATGGTCAATATTCGCTTGTTGCCCGTATTGACCCATTCGAGACGGGCGGATTTGTGCAAGAGAGGACCGATAACGACGACCATATTACAACCTTCACTCTTCCAGAAATACCAGATGTTTATGTTGACCCACTTGCTTTACCAAACTTGACTTCGGTCTCAGCTGGGTTTCCAATTGATTGGTCGATGACTGCCACGAATACGGGAGATATCTCCGTTGGCGGTAACTTCCTCTATTCATGGGAAGGTCAGGATTTCCAATCCGGTCTTATCACTCTCCAATCAGGAAGCAGTTACACCTACACTGTGTCCTTGTCAACGTCGTTGGGCGCCCATACAGCGGAACTGGATGTTCAGTGGCAACCTTCTGTAAGTTCATACGATAGAAATCCAACCAACAGTCGTGCATCAGGGTCTGTCCTTGTCGAAGCGAATCTGCAACTCGAATGGGATGAAGATACGCAGGTACTGGTTGACAACGATGGCGAACTCGCGACCTTCCCACTCGATTCGGGCGAAGAATACACGCTCAGTCTATCTTTGAAATCAACTCGAGGGTCAGGAAACGTCTCAATTACATGTAAGAACAGCCAGTCCACCTGGTCAGTTTCTGAGATTGTCATTGAAAAACCGGGAGATAGAGAAGAGGTATCCTGTACATTCAAAGCCTCAGGAAAACTGACAATTGTTCAATTGGTTCATTCTCCTTCTTCTACAATTACTACGACGTTTGAACGGTCTTACTCGACAGCGTTTATTGAGGGCGGAGATGGTGCAAACGAAGAGAATAGTGGTACTGGAACTGCGATTCTGATGCTCATTGGAGCACTTGTACTCATTGGATTCCTTGTGGGTGCAATTCTGCTTACCAGAGATCGTGAGGATGAAGTGGAACGAGATATCTTCAATTATTGTCCAGCCTGTGATGGTGAACTTGAAGGCGATGAAAATCGTTGCCCACATTGTTCGTTCAACCTTCGCAAAGCTCGTTCTCAATTCCACGAATGTTCTGCATGTGGCGAGTCTGTACCTGATCTTATGGAGAATTGCCCATACTGTGGAACAGAGCAGGATGTAAGTTCATATTTCGAGCGACGAGAACGACGCATTCGTGAAGTTCCACAGGAAAAGGAACTCGTTTCCCTTCCAGAAGAAGACGAAAACAAAATCGTCAGTGGTACCGAAGACTTCGCTTCTGCTGTCAAAGAATTTGGTTATGATGAAGATAATCTCGAAGACGAATGGGATGAGAATGTTGTTGCTGCTGAAGAAGAAGTTACAGCTGCATATGACCGACGATATGCTGATGAGATCTCAATGGAAGATATGACCGATGAGGAAATCTCTGAAATGGAGAATCAGGTTGTTACAACCTTGAAGACTGCTAAGGAAGCATTCGAAGGTCATGATTTGGATGCATTCCTCCCGAATAAAGAGGCGATGAAGACTCTCAAGGACGATGGAACTGACAAGGATGGCGATGCATGGAATACCCTCTCTGCAAGTGATGCCGATATCAGAGGCGACTTGTTTGATATCACTGGTGAAGAAGGCGTATTGCCAGGCGAAAAGGTTGTTGTTGGTATGGGATTGACAGATAGTTCACTCGCAGGAAATGAAATAACTGAAGCTTCTCATAATTTCTCCGTGGAAGATGACTCTAATCCACTTTCAACAGATTCAGATGAACCGAAAAAGGCTGCAAAACCGCGTCGACGCCCGCGTCGCAAGGCAGAATCCACCAAGGAGACTGCTGATTGTGGAGCTTGTGGTGCAGTCATTGCAGTTGATGCGAACGAATGCCCGACATGTGGTGCAAAGTTCGAATGAACAAGATTGGTTGAAAATAACGCCTGTCAGCACTCATAGGGTTCGTCATCGCTTTCGCTCGGTCCGGTTTCACTTCATTCAGGCAAATTGCGAGACATGAATCTCACGTTTGAACACTTCCCTTTTCGGCGCGCTTTTCATATTCTTGTGTATGCTGGGGGTGTCTATGCAGCAACGAACACTCGCCGCTTTTGTCGCGTTGACAATGCTGCTCGTTTCGTCATCTGGATGCTTAGGTTTGCTCCAAGGAAGGGAGTATATGGAGCACCTTCGAGATGATCCAATTGAATCAGAATCCTTTTCTCCTCTTTCTATTGAACATGTATTTGTAAACGTTCAACAAGAAACTTGGGACGAAGATTTCCCGATTGACTCTTCAGTAACTGAAATTTCAGTTTATTTCAAAGCCGCTTTCTTTCTTTCTGATTT
>JABGWN010000046.1 GCA_018645535.1 Methanobacteriota archaeon | reverse complement strand
TGTGAGATGATGAAGAACTTCTTGATCGATTTGCTCAAACACCCATTTCTCATTTTCAATTCGAACCAAGGCTGGGACGTCTACTAACGGCCCCATCTCCGTTCCTATCGATTGCGTTCGTGATTCCAATCCTGCCAAATCTCGTAGAGGTTGCCATGATCGTTGTTGTACTGTAGTCTTTATTTTACGACGTTTTTCAACGCCTGCGCGAAACGCTCTGCTCATTCCCATCCCATCCAGGAATCCGAAGATTCCTAGTTGTTCCATCGACAATTCAGATATAACAAGCGCGACGGTTTTGACCAGAAAACGGTCATTTCCTTCCAGATTTTGTATCAATCCACTCGGAACAAACATTCTGTCGGTCGCTTAAACACACGATGTCGATATCGAGCGATGAATCGATAGCCAATATTGCGTATTGGAAGCGGGATAAGCCAGAGTAACGGGAACCACATCTTGTAGTACCATCGCATGTACAACAGACCACGAATTCCTGCTGCAGAGCGGATGTAGGGTTTCCCTTTGCGAATCAAGTAGACCGAATCTGCAACTCGCATCTTCTCGGGTAATGTTGCAATCACTCGTTGCGCATCCGCATCCATAATTGGACGGTATCCCAACTGTTTTCCTTTGCCTAATCGCTTATCGATGAAGGTTGCTAGGCGATGACAGAGTCCACAGTTTCCATCCAAAAACAAGAAGTCTCGAGCATCGTCTGGTTTGATTCGTTCTGCAACTTCAATCGACCAGGTGTGGACTGGAAGACCGTCGGCTATGTGAACAAGATCGGGCGTATGTTCATCCACCCCAAGGTTGTATGATGCCAGCAATGTGTTTCGTTCCATAGCCACTTCTGCATTGTGATATGTCCATGGTTGGTGATGAACATAGGCTCTACGCAAGCATCCTTTGTGTTCACTATACAAACAATACCGCTCGAAAAGGAATGCTTCGAGTGAACCGTTTGCAGCGACCATTTGAGGTCCTTTCTTTGTTGAAACACCTTTCAATTCAGCTCCATCTTGCTTTCGCTTGGAAGACCAAGTGAATGTAGAATCTTCGACACGTATCTTCGCCTTAGCATAGCGATATGCAAGCCCATAGGCGCGTGGAGCATAGGAACAAGTCACCCAACTCTTCGCATCCAATGTGAGGAAGAAAACGCCTGGCTTTCCATCCTTGACCACATAGGCACGTATGTTGAATTCAGGGAATGTAGAGATGCCGGGAACCCATGGTAAGCCTCGAGGACGTACCTTCTCCATCATGAACGGAATAGCGCCGATGTAGGCTTTTCCTTCATACAAATCGACTTCAAGACCCTTTGGCAGATGCGGTTGCAACATCTTTGGATCAACTTCCCAATGCATGAATGTCAAATGACGCCATTCTTGCGAGATTGCATAAGGCCGAGAGGGGAGCGCAAACGGAACATGTTCCAAAGGAAACGCTTCGCCCATGGTAAAGGCAAACGGTGAATGCGTTTCAACATACGTTATGCTGAAGCATGGCGAAGCATCATCATCGATGAGAGCGTTGCAAAAATTCCTCCGAGAGGAACTGCAATGACCATGCCTTGACCAGATAGAAGCGTTACTGAAAAGACTGCAATCATGCCAGCACTGAGGGCAACAATTTGCCACACAGGAAGAGATTTCGCTTCACGCTCAAGCATCCATGGTAAGACCATCGTTGCAATCAAGGCAAACCATGACCCGAGTAAAAGGAACGGAGAGTAGGGATGCATGACAAACAGAACCATCGGTCCAAACAGAAGTGTCCAACGAGCCCAATCTAATTCTGGACGTGCGCCATCATCGAATCCAAGCATTGGAAGAAGTAAGACCATGGCCATCATTACTGAAATCCATCCAACCAACCACAAGGCGGAACGAATCGCCGTTGCATCGGGAGCATCTTGTTGATGCATCAACCATGATGTGACGAGAATCAGTATGCCTAATGATGCCCCTATACTGAAGGCTAAGGCTCGACTTCGGCCATCTCCTACACCTAATTTGGAATCGATATCATGAATTGGTCTACCGAATACGTGGAGATTGAATGCAACAAAAACCCACAGCCACATCATAGCAACCTTGTCGTTTTGATACGGGTCTGCCCACCATTCAGTATCGAAGACTGAGGAATCCATGAAGGCCATCGCCAAGAAGGCAAATCCTGTAAGAACAAGCGGAGAGGCTGGTAGAAACATTCTCTTTCGATAGGTCTCTAAGCCCTTAGGAGGGCCATACATCGACATTAATCCACTAATGACTAAAATCTCTACAAGCAGTAACATAATGGCCACCCACATGTCGAATGACGGGCTAGGAATAGGGGTTAATGGGAAACTTTCTGGAGCGATGTAGGCTGAATCATCAAAGAATAATGTTGCAGAGACCAGTAACATAAGGGCCACTGTTCGCTTAAACTTCTGCAGGTGTTCATCCTTCCATGTCCCTCCCATCCCTTGACCATTCCATGCAAACAGGTAGACCAATGGAAGAAGCATCCATTCAACAAGACCATCTCCTGCAAAGAGAATGTGAAGGCGATCTGTCAGTGAAGAATCCGCTAGAAGATAGGAGACGACTTCCAGATGATCTGTATCATGAGATAGTATGGATGACATACGCAAAGAAAGAATCACTGCTAGAAGTGTAAAAGGTAACCACCGTAACGCCATCAATAGCCGTTCACTACGGCCTTTTGCAAAGGATTCAACCACTTTTGGAAACAACCAGATAGCAATGGAGCCGAAAAACAGCGGCACCAACCATGGCATTTCGTCACCGAGCATGTCCCGACCAGACATCAACGCGATATGATGCTAACGGCGTTCGCAATGCAAAAAGGGGCGAGACTGTAGGGCGGGACATGGGGGCGAGAGAAAGTGAGACCAGCTTGCTTGACCAAGCAGATATTGCGCCCCTAACTGGATTTGCTCAGTCCCTTGGAATTGCGAAGCAGGATTGGATTGATGTTGCAACAACACCTTTGCCTGAAACACTGCGTCTTTCAATGCATCATCATGACAAAGATTGGACGCGTGAAAAACTCATTGAAATGGGCGGTAAACCGATTGCTTGGTCGCATGGAAACGAAGCCTATGAGATGCCGTTTGCTCGAGGACAAGCAGCCAGAGATGGAACTCGAGAACTTCTTGCTCTGCTTCACGATACGGGACGCATCACACGTCAAGAAGCAGCCAGTATGCTTCCAATTCTTGTTCTCGACCCTCAACCAAATACGCTCTTACTCGATCTCTGTGCAGCACCTGGATCGAAGGCAACACATGCTGCTGAACGAATGGCTCCAACGGGCGTTGTTGTCGCTAACGAACCGATTTCAGGTCGCGTCAATATGCTTGCAAGCAATCGAGGACGACTGTCTCTAGGCAACGTCATCGTCAGTCAACACGATGGACGTCATATCGGAAGAATACCAGAACCTGGCTTCGATGCTATCGTTGCAGACGTTCCTTGCACTGGAAGTGCAACCGCGCGAAAGAACAAGGACGTCTGGTGGAGTTGGTCTCCACGCGGTGGCCGCACAATGTTCCAATTGCAAGTTGATATCTCGAAAAGAGGCGCTCAACTCCTCAGGCCTGGAGGCGATATGGTCTACTCAACATGTTCACTCGATCCGACTGAAAACGAGGCAGTCATAGCCGAATTACTTCGACAATGCCCTTGGCTTGAACTGGTCGATATCGATGATTCAAAGGTTGAAGGTTTGACATGGCACCGTGGATTAACAGATTGGGAACAAATCGATGAAGAAGGAAACATAGCCAAAGATCGAACCTCAGTCCCCTTCTACAAACCACAATATGACCCACCGACTGAACAAGACATTCTCGATGTTTTGCCGTATTGCCGTCGACTCTATCCAGCGGATAACAACACAGGTGGATTCTTCGTTGCTCTGCTTCATCATAAAGAAGAAGCAACACCACAAGGTGTTGCACGAACCTTTGTCGACAAGTTAGCGGATCGAAAAGCGGAGAGTGGTTGGGAGCCTCGTCAATTGGAAGCACCTCCAAACAATCGTCATACAGTTCTCCAAGCAAGTGAAGAAGAAATTCAGGAAGTTCTTGAACAATGTCAATTGAATCAAACCGATTACTCTTGGTGGAGAAGAGGAAAGCGAATGGCCATTGCGCCTCGAATCGTCTATGATCGGATTTGGTCAAAAGATACCCCGAACAAGCGTGGAAACCGCTGGCCTGGTGGAACGTTCCATCCATTGCAAGTCCTCCATGTCGGATTACCTGCATTTGTTGTCAAGGGTGGTCGCTGGCGAGCGCGTCAAGAATCAATTCCTCTGATTTATCCTCATCTTTCCGATGAGATATTAGTTATCGATGAAATCATGTTGCAACGAATGTTGCGGAATGAAGCGCCTGAACGAGAAGAATTCGCAGAAGCCTATGATACGGAATTATCCGCTGGAGCATTGATCGTTCGCGTCAAGCATTCCACTGGAGATTTGATCATCAGTGCATGGTGCGGCACCCGAATCACCTTAATGCTCGATAAGGCAGAACGACGACTACTTCAGATTCGCTTAGGAATGGAGGAAGAGGAATGAAGCGATGGCTTTTGTTTACTCTTGTTCTTCTCCTACCACTTGCTTCTGCATCAACAAGTCTGCATTTAGAATGGGAACTTGGAGAACATACTGATGTTGAGCATCGATACGTTGAACACTTTCCTGACCAAGTAATGCAATGCGGAGAATGCAATGCAACCGAAGACGATGTCGTCGTAAATTGGTGGAGACATAGCGAAACAACAGGTTCTGACTGGCCCGATGATGATGCAAATCTGCGCGCAGGAACAAATGGTATCGAAATTGATGAAACAGCTTCACTCATCAACGGCAATGGCGAAGATACACGTCAACACATCGTTGATTTAGCAGGAACATTATCGGTTCGTTCAGAGTATGAAGGCCAATACTACTTCGTTGCAAACATGACCTTTACGCCACAGGTTGAACTTCGAGATGATGCACTCATGCAGATTCTCTTCATTGAAACCGCTGCAACCGACCAACACGGGCGAGAAATTCCATTTTTGGTTCGAGATATGACCTCTGATGTCGGCTTCTTTACCAAAGCCAACAACACATCTTCGGTTGATGTTGAAGTGTCATATGAACACCTCTATGCGGCAGGCGTTGACCTTTCCGAAGAAGCACATGGATGGCGTGTTGTCTTTGTCGTTCTCGGAGCAGAAGACAATGCTACGGGCCAGCCCGGCGTTATTGCCATGTACGAAACAACAGTTCCAACTTCTACTGAAGACCTCACAGTTCTCGACCACTTACCCCCGCTTGCGATGATCATTGTCGCTGCCTTCATCATCGGTTCTGTCATTCGGGGCTCCCTCAATCAAGAATATGGATTACCAGAGATTCGAGCATTGTGGAAGGATTCTACGGAACCTGTTGTTCTTGTTGAGATCCTTGCTAAGAAGAAATTGATTACCACTGAAGGCTGTGAAGCAATCGCTCCTTGGAGTATGCGAGGAGGTGCTAAGCGAAGTAAAATCGAGCCTGGTGAAGCATTAACATTCGAGGTACGTCTCAAGAAGTGGCATCCACAAGGACTCCTCATTCTACTGAAAATGGACGTTGAAGGTCTTGGTGGATGGACCCAGAATATTCGCTTACCTGGTCGCAAAGACGAGGAACGAAGCGTTGAAGATGAAGCCTGATAACGGCCACCTATGCAACTTGATGATACCGACCGACGACTTCTTGCCGTTCTGCTTGAAGATGCCCGCATCAGTCAACGAGGCCTTGCCCAACGTATTGGGGTCGCACAAGGCACCATTACCAATCGACTCCGAAGACTCGAAGAATTCGGTGTCATCAAGGGCTATACGGTCTTGTTAGAACCTGAAAGCATCGGTTGGACCATGACGGTCATCACTGGATTGCGTATCGAAAAAGGTTCGATGATCAATGTTCAACAAAACATCGCAGCAGACCCTCGAGTCTTTGCAGTCTACGACGTAACAGGTGATTACGATTCAATGGTTCTCGCACGCGTTCAAAGCAGAAAGGATCTTGATGATTTAACCAAGACTGTATTCACACTCAAAGGCGTACAGCGTTCGTTTACCCAAGTGGTACTCAATACTGTAAAAGAAGATGGTCGAGTGATTCCACCCGTTGTCTGAGATCACTTATTCAACCGTCTTGACTTGTATTTGCCACCGCTTTTTACTCTTGACGTATCTACTCGAAGTGATTTCAACATCGTGCGCAGAGTTGACAGCCATGGTCGCATCTTTCAATGTCCATTCCATTTCAGTCATTTTATTACGCCAATAAACGCCATCAATCTTTTTATTCAAACGGAAGACAATGCCTTCATTTTCTCCAGTGAGATGATTGAGAACTCTTGCTTGAGATACAATATCACCTTCTTGAGGTGCAGATGTTTCTGCAGCTTCATTCGCTTCACTGGCTTTGGCTTTCTGCTTCGTAATCAGTTGAACTTTTGACCAATCCTGAAGTTCAGTATATCCAAACGTAATGGAAGCAAGACCTTCGTAGGGATGCTCTTCATCCTTCATTTCATGTGGATTGAAAAGGCCAACGACTTCCTCATAATCCAAATCGATAACCTCGATTCTGTCGCCTTGACGTGGAATAAGTTCTCCAGTGAATTGAGGGCCTTTGAACAGAGTTGACCACCAGCTGCGTGCATTAATAACGCGTAATTCTCGATACTTCTTCCTCCATTCGCGGATGGTTCGAGGCGTCGTAAGGTCGCCATCGTGTCTTGCTTCATTTGGAAATTGAATACTGTCCCACGTTCCGAACATAGAGAGAAGCGTGCTCAGAGCCTTGAGCGTCTCTTTATCAAATTGGTCGGAGTGTTCACGTGATTCAGTGAGAATCTCCTTAACAGATTCCTTTGAATCGGCTACAAAAGAACCTGTTATTGCTTTGGGTTGAACGGATTCTTTGACGACACCGTTTCCAACACAAGCCAAAACGGTCTCAATAACATCGCTGTTGAGGACGATTCCTACTTCACGGGCGATTTCTCGGAATCGGCCTACTGCTTCCTCAAGTTTTGCGAATGTCCAGCCTCTTGACTGACCGTTTTGATACAGGACATGTTCTTGCATTGTGATATCGCCTTTGTAATTCTTAACTTCAATAAAGACAATCCTGTCGTTCATGAGAACGATAAGATCGGCTTCTCTGCGACTTCTTCCTTCGATGATTTGGTTAATGCGTGCTGAATGGAATACATCGACAACGCCATCGATCGTTCGAACATACTCAAGAAGATCAAGTTCAGATTTTGTACCAGCAAGTTTAGCAAAATCTGGCTTCGGATACGCCTTGAGGGGGCGAGCCTTCAGCCAGCGATAATTCCTCAGGAGCCCCATGATGGTTGTTTCAATTGCAGAGTATTTTAACTTCAACCTTGAATTCTATGAATCCTGTGTAAGTGGTTCGTCTATACCCATGTGCGGCATGAGAGCGCCTGCTAGGCCGCCAAGGCTCTCGACTACAC
This sequence comes from Methanobacteriota archaeon, assembly GCA_018645535.1. Lineage (GTDB taxonomy): Archaea > Thermoplasmatota > Poseidoniia > Poseidoniales > Poseidoniaceae > MGIIa-L2. The sequence goes on along the minus strand of JABGWN010000046.1, from coordinate 873 downwards.
GCGTTTCTGGCTTCAAGGTCTTCATCAGTACACGGCGTAATTCCTCATCGATTTGAACATCAAATGATTCGAGTCGGCGGCGCAGATTTGTTTGCAGTCTTCCACCCGTTCGGTCCCAGTCCATGAGCAGCGTCATCGTTGCTTTCCGATCATCGGTCCGAGTCCCGTATGTTTCGTAGAGATAGGCGATGAAACGGTCCATACCCCAGCCTCTGTTGACCACTTCAAGCGGTCCTGTAAATCCGAGACGTTTCAATGCTATTTTGTCACGAGGTCCTTCGATGATAATGGCAAATCCTTCGTCGCAATTGCGTTGTCTCGCAACGCCGAGAGCTTTGCCAGCCTTCTGAAAACGTTCGATGGTATTTGGTGAATTATTCATCTTCACGACCCTCCAACGCCTACTGGCTTTGTGATTGGTGAACGGTTTAGGTTTTTCAACAAACGCATTGATTCAACGGAGGTGAACATAGGATTATATGAAAGAAAATGGCACGAAAGAATTTCAATCTAGTGCTTGCTTTACGCCAACGCTTAAAGTAGGCCCTCTCGCCCCTTTAATCAGGGTGCAACCATGCCAGCGGAAGATACCGTTTTCTACGTACTTTATGACAAGTTTATGTTTTGGTCGATTCTTGTCGCCATTTTTACATTCGGTTGGCTGTTTACGGCAATCTTGAGGTATCGCGACGGTGTTGAACCGGATACGACTGATGTCGACCGTATTGAAGTCGGGGCTTTCCCCCTCGAACGGCATAATACCAGGCTGGAGATTATGTTCTACCTCCTCCCTACAATACTCGTTGTCTGGGTTACAATCATGGCAATAGGCTCCAACTCTGCCGTTTGGAACTATGATGACGATGACACATC
>JABGWN010000045.1 GCA_018645535.1 Methanobacteriota archaeon | reverse complement strand
TTGCATCACCTTAGCAACATAGAGGTCAACATCAGGGGCTATCCCTTCAAGCCAACCATCTGCGATAAGGATCCCAGCCATATTGGTGCCATGGCCATTATCATCATACGGGTTGGTTTTGCCTTGAACGACATCCGTCCAACCTTTCAATTCATAGCCCTCAAGATCTGGATGATCAAGCTCAATACCGGTATCTACTACACAGACTTTCACGCCTTTACCAGTTAACTCAGTCGGCATTCTGATAAGTTCTTGATATGCATCTTCTGTGTCCAACAAGGCCTCTTTAGGTTTGACGAAGCTTAACGCATCCCCCACCAGTACACTGTAAAGAAATCCTGCTATCAGGATGAGCATTATTCCAGTACCTATACTGACAATCTTTCGAACGATAACGAGATCATTTTCTAGTTGAGGATTGAAAACAACTTCTGGAATCGATTCTTCCATATGACTTCCTCAACTAAATGCCTGTACTGCTTCTGTGAACGTGTCTACGAACCTACGAGCATCTTCTTCCGTGTTGTAGAAATAAGCAGAAGCCCTTAATGAGCCATTGTATCCTTTGTCGTTAAACCATGAATGAACGCAATGTTGTCCAGAGCGAACCATGACTCCTGCGACTTCATCAAGCAATAATGCAATATCATGAGAAGGGAGTTTATCATCAAGTAACAAAGAACAGATACCACTTCGCTTCGAGGGGTCTTCAGGACCGATAATTGAGACGCCAGGTATGTTTTTGACACCTTCTGACATTATTCTATTCAGAGACAGTTCATGGGCGTGAACATCATCCATGTTCAATTCTGTAAGGTAATCAACAGCAGCACCTGTTGCCATCATGCCTGCGAAGTGACCAAGGCCACCTTCAAATTTGGACGGGGCTTTTGCCCACTCAAACGATTCATATGTGGCTGTTGTAACTGTTTGACCACCAGATTGTATTGTTCGCATATTCTCTAGTAACTCTGTTCTAGCCCAAAGCCCACCTAGGCCAGAGGGTCCAAGCATTTTATGGATTGAAAAAGAATAAAAATCAATGCCTAGGTCTTGAACATCGACACTCATATGTGGTGCGGATTGTGCTCCATCTATGGATACAAGGGCTCCGTAATCTTTTGCAATCTTTGTGATTTCCTTAACAGGAGTTTCAACACCGTCAAGGTTTCCTACATGACTCATAGAAACCATTTTGAGTTTCGTTCCTGCTTCAGCACATGCTTCTTCAAACGATTCTAAATTGAACGTATTATCTTGATTGGAACGAACCACTCGATGATCAATCCCTTGTTCTTGCTCAAGTTGGAGCCATGGGACAAGGTTGGAATTATGCTCCCTGTCTGTTGTTAATACGACATCCCCTTTGTTCCATTCTAGTCCTTTGGCAATTTGGTTGAGGCTATGAGTTGCATTTCGTGTGAATACAATCTCGTTCACTGAAGGGGCTGAAAAAAAGTTTGCCAATTTCTTCCTCGATTGTGAAATGCTTTTGGAGACATGGGTTCCATAACGATGAACTGAACGACCACCACACCCTGGTGTGTTAATGTAGTAATCTTGAATTGAATCAATGACTGATTGTGGTTTTAATGTTACGCAAGCATTGTCGAGGTAAGCTACAGGATCATCGAGCATAAGGGCTGGGAAATCTTCTCTATATTGCTTCATAAAAATCACCAAGCCTCTTCGTCAGGAGCAACTTCTGCCATAATGAACTTACTACGTAGATCCTCCTCGGCCGAAACAGCAGCCTTTGTTCGAACAAGTGCATCTGTCCCGAGCATACGTTGTGGGAACCATATTGTCCACATGATGAGTGGTATACAGATGAGAGAAAGTAGAACATATAACGCAATTAGAATAACTTGGTCCGCCATTCTTTCGGCAACAAAGTGTGCTCCACTCCAAGAACTCATAATCACTAAACCGCACCAGGTCAAGCAGATTACAGTCCATGCCTTGAGTGAATGTTCTGCCATTTCTGCTTCCATCATACGCACATCTTCGTGTAAGTGATTGGTTTCAACATGCAGGTCTCTCGTCTCAGTAACTGCTTTGATGAAGAAATACAAGAAAAAGATGCAAACGAGTGTTACGAGTAAGCCCCCCATCATATCTGATAAATCAAATGAAATGGGAAATTGTTTATTCTCCACGTGGAATAATATTTGAGACAAACCCAGCCCTCCCCAAATTAACATCAGGGTGACACTATGTGTTCTCATGATGGGGAATAAACGAAGTAACTGGTATAGGAACCATCCCCAGCAAACGATCGATAAAATCATTTGAAAATAAGATGTAGCACCAGATTGTTGTAAACCTTCTAGTCCTGATATTTGTGCATCTCCACCACTCATTATTTCGCCATTGAACGTTCCGAGTAGGATTGCAATTGTACCAGCGAGCATTGCAATCAAATGCTGTTTATTCCATTCATCCCGAATTAATTTCCATTGGAAAATAATTTCCTTTCTAACAGTCAGAATTATTGGATGGAAGTCAAAGAATTTGGGTTTGATTTCGATATCAGAAAGTCGGAACGGTAAGGCGTTGTGATTCGGGTCCAAGACCTCGTTTTCCTCACCGCCCATGCACACCCCAGAAGGTTCCCCTTTGAGTTTGTTGCGCTCCTTGTTTTACCAAGGGTGAGCGTTAAACGGTGATGTCGATTGGGTCGGTTTGCGAGCCGAGATCGCATAGCCTGGTAGTGCGCGCGACTGGAAATCGCGTGGGCCTGTCCCTCGGGAGTTCAAATCTCTCTCTCGGCGCCATCTCTTCACTGACGCGAAGCGATTATATCGGCATTGTTGGTGGCTCGGGTTACGCCACCGTGGCTTAGCGGTATAGCACCTCATTGGTAATGAGGAGGTCGCGAGTTCAATTCTCGCCGGTGGCTCCACTCTCAAAACAAGGTTCTAATCGTTGTACTTCCCCTAAACATTAAGAGGCTTCTTTACCGACTTTGGAATGAAGAAGGCAACTTCTTCGGATGGGATGGGAATGAAAGAATCTACTGAAAAGAAGGCTGATATGCGAGAACGAGTGAAGGATTTACAACTACAAGTTGATGATCTCAAGGAACTTGTGAACACACTTTTGTCGGTCATTGTTGAAGAACCAGACGGCGTACATTCAGGTGCTGCGCCAACTTCTGGTCAACCAATGGCTAATATGTGCATGTAATTATCCTTTAATCACGGCTAAAGGCTCGAGACGAATAACGGGCCGAGCAAGATTCGCTGCGTATGTATTCTCGATTACGTTGTCGACATTTTTGTATGCTGCAGGAGCTTCTTCTGAAAGAATATTTTTAGTTGCTGCATGGACAATAACCCCTTGTTCATCAAGAGCGCTTTTTTGTACGTCTGGATCGATTGTTTTCCGAGCAACTGTTCGGGACATCGCTCTTCCAGCTCCATGGCATGCACTACCGAATGCGAGGTTTTGTCCATTCACTGGGCCTGCCATAATCCATGAGCCCCTACCCATGTCTCCGGGGACAAGCACAGGCTGTCCTGTTCGCTTGAATACGTCATGACCCTTCATTTGGTCTCCACTGAAAGCTCTCGTGGCTCCTTTACGATGGACTATGCAAGTGCAATTCGCTCCGTGAATTTTATGATCTTCGATTTTAGCAATGTTGTGAGATACGTCATAAATTGTGGTCAAGTCGACTGCATCACCAAGTTCTGCTTTCAATCCGAGAAACAATCGATGGGCCAAAACCGCACGATTTGCAAAGGCATAATTGGCTGCGGTTTTCATATCGTTAAGGTATGATTGTCCTTGCTTTGAATGAATGGGTGCTGCAGCCAATTGCCTATCTGGTAATTCATAACCCCATTCTTCATCGACCCAAGTCCCATCTCGTTGTTTAAGTCTCATTTCCAGTTCATGAATATGGTCGCTACATACCTGATGGCCCAATCCTCTTGAACCAGAATGAATCATTGCAATGACTTGGTTTGATTCAACACCCCATGCCTTAGACGTCTCTTCATCAGCAATCTCAGATACCCTTTGAAGTTCAAGGAAATGATTGCCACTTCCCAAAGTCCCAAGAGCCCTTAATCCTCTCTTCTTTGCTCGCTCGCTTATCGAAACTTCATCAATTTCAAAAGACCCTTCAGACTCGACGCTTCCTTTGCCATGGTAACTGCTAATGTCAATGGTATCAAGTTCCGATAAACCACTTCTTAGAACGGATTCAAGTTGTTGTGAGTTGATGTTAATACCACCTTTCCCAGAACCACCAGCAGGGATTCTTCCGTTCAATCTGGATGCTAATTTCGTAAGATTAGGGATGTCATCAACTGCTATATTGAGAGCGACAGCACGTACGCCACAATTGATATCAAAACCTACTGCGCCAGGGGAAATGCTACCACCTTGGTCACCATGATTTACATCAGTTGCTACAACACCTCCTATCGGTAAACCGTATCCGTAGTGCCAATCTGCCATACCCCAAGCAGTCCCTACAATTCCCGGCAGTTGAGCAGCGTTGAGTAATTGTTTAGGGCCACGTCCGTCTTGGTACGATTTGATTTCTTCCATTGTTGCGATTAGAGCTGCATCGACTTTCATTTTTCCAAAAGCCTTGATTCGAACAACCCCTTGTGTGGACGTATCCACATGGTTCATCCATTCAGGCTCCATGGTTGTGGTTAGACATCATTCATTTGATGATTTCCGATATTACTGCTCATTCTCGTGGGAGGATTGAAAGCAAGGAGGAACACCCCAAGAACGAGGGCGTAACATGAGTTTACCTGCAATCGACCTAGCAGTTTTTCATGAAAACGGTTATTTCCGAAAACAGTGCACGATAACGAAACTTTGGTTTTGGACATGTGATCCAAATCGAACGACTTGCGGAGACACTCACCAAGACGAGTATACGTTCATCGGAAAACCCCTTATCGCAGGATTTGAACAACGTGGGAAAGAACTGAAAGACTCGATGCGTGAATCGTTTTTATCTTTTTTTGAAACAAATCAACATCATCGAATAGAACCATATCCTGTTTTAGCACGTTGGAGGGATGATATTCATCTTACCATTGCTTCGATTGCAGATTTCCAGCCACATGTTACATCTGGACAAGTGCAACCTCCTGCAAATCCACTCACGATTTCACAGCCATGTATTCGTTTGACTGATGTTGACGCAGTTGGACGTTCAGGTCGCCACTTGACCACCTTTGAGATGATGGCTCATCACGTATTCAATCGCCCAGATGAAGGGGAATCTTACTACTGGATGGAGGAGTGTGTTTCTTATTGCCATGCCATGTTAACCGACACATTCGGTATTGATAATCATGAAATCACCTACGTTGAGAATCCATGGTGTGGTGGTGGTAATGCAGGGGCGGCTGTTGAAGTAATCGTTGGAGGCTTAGAATTAGCGACTCTCGTATTCATGAATCTTGAGGAGTCTCCAGATGGTGATATCGAACTTAAGGGAGACCGATACAAAGAAATGCCGTTGCAAATTATCGATACTGGATATGGTCTTGAACGATTTTGTTGGGCTGCTGCGGGTACGCCCACTATTTACGAAGCAATTTATCCTAAAACAGTACAGTGGCTCAAGGAGATGAGTGGTTTTTCCACCGTTGCAGAACAATGGCCTGATTTAGATTTAGATAGCATACTGGGGGAAATGAGTCGGCTCAATGGTATCATGAATATCGAACCAGGAGTCGATGCCGATGAACTATCATCTCTCTTCATTGGCCGGCTTAAGGAACGAAATGTGGACCTCACGAAAGAACAATTCATTGGTGTAACAGAACCACTTTCACGAATTTATGCAATTCCAGATCACCTTCATGCTCTTTGTCATATGCTTGGAGATGGCTTGGTTCCTTCCAATGCAAAAGCAGGTTACTTGGCTCGAATGCTTGCTCGTAGAATCTTACGCATGCGAGATGATTTGGGTATTTCGATTACCCTTTCTGAACTGATTCAACATCACCTTGAAGTCAATATGGATGGTCATGAGATGAAGCAAACCAGAGATGGATTGATCACGATTATGGAACTCGAGGAAAGTCGATACAAGGAAGTTCTTCGTAGAGGTTCCAACTTAATTCAACAAGAGTTGAAATCAATCGATTCGGCTGCGGAAGAGTTACCAGATACTCTCTTGTTCAAACTCAATGATTCACATGGTTTGCCTCCTGATATGGTCATTAACATAGCCAAAGGTAACGGATGGAATCATCTCCGCCTGCGCACAGGTTTCTCGGCAGAGATGGCTGAAAGGCATGCTATTTTGGCGAAACAAGCTGCTTCAACCACAGTTCAACCAAAGATTGTTGAAGAACTTCCAAACTTGCCAAATACGGTGCCGCTCTACTATCAAGATGTTCAACAGCGCTCCTTCGATGCAAGCGTGTTGGCATCACTACCTCTGATTGAAGGCATGGGCCCAGATGGTGCAACTCATGCAATTGTATTGGCAGAATCCTGCTTTTATCCAGAAGGTGGCGGCCAAGAAGGTGACTATGGTTCACTTTCCACAGATGCGGTTACATGCAACGTTCTCGATACACAAAAGATTGGAGAATTGATTATACATCTTTGTGATGGTCCGTTTTCAATCGGTGATTTAGTTCATGGTACGATTGATTGGAAGCGACGAAAACAATTGATGGATCATCATACTGCAGTCCATATTGTCGGTGGAGCCGCACGACGTATACTTGGTCCACATATCTATCAGGCTGGTGCAAACAAATCAGTCGAACTCGCTCGATTGGATATTACTCATTATCGACGTCTAAATCGAGAAGACCTAGATGCGATTGAAATATTAGCAAACGAAGTTCTTGGACTTGTATCTCGTACTGAGAAAACAGTTCTAGCCCGTCATGAAGCTGACAAAAAACATGGTTTCGATTTGTATCAAGGTGGTGCTCCTAAAGGAAACAGCATCCGTGTATTGAGAATTTCAGATCACGATGTACAAGCATGTGGCGGAACACATCACGATGAACCTGGTCAAATTGGTTCGATTCGAATCATCCGCTCAACTGCCGTACAAGATGGTGTGGAGCGACTTCACATCGTCGCAGGAGATGCAGCATTGCGATACGCACGTTCTCAAGACTCAATTTTGAGAACAACATCAGAAACGTTTGGCATTGCAAATGAAGATTTACCAAAGACTGCTGCACGATTTTTTGGTGAATGGAAAGATCAAAAGAAAAGGATTGAACAACTTGAAGCAGAAGTTGTTCGTTTGAGAACATCTGGCGGTGGGGACGATTCGCTTGAAGTTGATGGCGTTCGTATTGTTGCCATGGAACTTGATGGAAACTTGAAACAACTCACATCAATGCTTCAAGAATTAACGAGAGAACAATCGAAACCGACACTTGCCATTCTAGGTTCTCGTGAAGGTGGCGGTAAATTGATGGTTGCTTGTACAGAAGGAACAATTGCTTCAGAACGATATAACGCTGTAGAGATTCTTCGTTCAATCATCCCCCATATTAACGGCGGAGGCGGTGGACGACCAACAATGGCCCAAGGCGGTGGTTCAAATCCTGACGGATTGGATGATGCTTTGCAGGCTGCTAAAGATCTTGTTCTACCTTAATCCACAATCGATTCGATTGCGATATGATCAAATTCAGATACAGCATTGCTCAAGGCCTCTTCCAATGGGAACCATTTGGCTTCAGCAATTTCGCCTTCCTTTAATTTCAATTCAGAGAGTTCTCCATTCCATTTGGAAAAGTAGGTGAAACTCATGAAAGATATGCCATCTCGATGGAATGAACGTTGGGTGATGATAGGTTTTCTATCATCGACATCTAATGATATTCCGAGTTCTTCATATGTCTCTCGAACGCAACCTTGTGAAGGTTCTTCACTGTGATTCATATAACCTCCTGGGAGTGTCCAGTATCCTTTGAAAAAACCACGTTCGACCTTTGCCATCAATACCTCGTTTCGTTCGTTTTGTATGATGACCTTTGCTACGAGTCTGTGAATCGATCGATAGACCGCTTCCCTCGCTACAGGATGTACTGCATTGTCTGAAATGACTTCATCTTTCCATGTCCAATGCGAGGGCCATTCGATGGTCGGTAATCCATGAATAACTCTCAGATTCAATTCATTGAATCGGATATCAGTCGATCGCTCTTCCTCCCATGGGATATTCATGTCATTCAATTCCTCTCTGGTTGGGAATCGTAGTTTTGGAAATGATTCTTGCCTGCCCATCATGCAAGGTTGAGGCCCCATGCCAGATTCATCAACAAGCAGTAGTTTTCCATCATGCTCGAGATAAACCACTTCGGTTGGATGCATAGTTAACCCTAGCCACACTCCCTCATCAAATCTCGTCTAAAACAGCGTGAGGGTTGAAGTAGAAGTTTAGCCACCGACATATATGCAGGTCGAAGATATCCGTCCTAGTGGTTGGGCGTGTGCTTATCTCGTAAGCAACGGTGAAGATGCAGTATTAATCGACCCTGTCTGGGATCACATTGATCATTATCTGGAACTCCTTGAGCAGCGTTCGCTAACCCTCATCGCCTGTATGGCAACACATACGCATGCTGACCACATCACTGCATGTTTTTCACTTTCAAACCAGTATGATATTCCGTACATCATGTGGAAAGACACACCTTCGCTTGGCGTAACACTCTTTGTTGATGAATCAACAAAACTTAATGTTGCAGGAATGGATTTTTCGTTCCATCATGTACCTGGGCATACACAGGATTCAATGATTATTGAAATTGATAATCACATCTTTACTGGAGATTTTTTCTTTAACGGTGAAGCAGGAGTTGGCAGAGATGATTTACCAAGTGGTCGCTTGGAAGAACATTGGTCTTCATTGAAGGTTTTAACACGCTTTTCAGATGATGTTCTTGTTTGCAGTGGCCATGAACCACCGAACACAGAGGTTCAATCGCTCGGATGGAATCGTACACATAACCCCATTTTATCCATGGAATCTCCCGAAGAATTTGTAATATGGCAGAAGAATTCTGCAGAAAAACTTGGTGATGTTTCAAAAATTAAAGTTGCCCTGCCAGCCAATATATTTGCAGAAATTCCCGATGAAATCCCGTGGTTATAGTTTTCACAAAGATACCAAACACCTTTGAAGGTCCTTAGGTGCCATCAACCATGAGTCGTACCTCTCACAGTCGTCTTCTAACCGTCGTCTTCCTTCAATTCATTTTTTTGGCATCTCTCGCATCTCCTCTTGCACAGGGAACAAACCCATACGGTGATTTAGACAAGATGGATTCCGCTCTTGAAGAAACTCTTGCAAGTAACGAGGATGATTCGATTCTTCATGAAGTCATTTTTCAACTGAAATCCCCTGTTACTTCTGACGATCTTCAATTCATGAAAACAACAGGAGCAATACATCTTCACGATGCATTACTCATCGATGGAGGTCTTTTTGAAGCCCCCTCTGATACAATCCGCAAAATTTCTCTTTGGGACCGAATTGAATATCTTGAACTCAATCGTGAACTTGATTTCTTCTATCTTCCTTCTGAATGGGGCGGTCCAACTGACCCGGGGATTATGATGCATGAAACAACGCATGTCGTAGGAGCTACTGATGCTTGGCATAGAGTCATTGTCGATACTGATGGTAAGGTTGCTTTTGAAACGGACTTAGCCTTTACAGAGTGGGACGGTGATGGAACTGCTATTGTTGACCTCGACACAGGGGTCGATGCAGGACATCCTGACTTTGATTATCTTGAGCCATGGACTGGGGAGAAGGTCATCTATTCTGCAAAGTGGGATGGCGTTTGGACTGAGACCACCAATTCGGATACCTCCTCAGGTCACGGAACACACGTAGGTGGTACCATTGCCGGCAACGGTGATGCGTCCGCAGGTAGAAGAGCCGGTGTTTCCAAAGGTGGTCAACTCGTTGCATTAGGAACTGGTGATGGAGCATCTATTTTCGCTGCTGAACAAGGACTTGAATGGACTTATCAACACTCCATCCCTTCACAGAATCCATACCACATTCGTGTCGTTTCTAATTCATGGGGAACTGACGGGGACTATGATCCAAACGGAGCCGTTGCTACTCTGACTGATATGCTGACCTATGACAACGGTGTTGCAGTCATTTTCGCAGCATCGAATTCAGGTGGTTCCGGTGGCGGCGGTGAATGTACAGGTGATTTGCGTACCAACGTGTATGCGAACACACCATCCGCAATCTCTGTCGCAGCGCTCACACACGATGGTACTGCAGTTACCTCATTCTCTTCTCGTGGTTGTATGAATCAACAACATACATGGCCTGATGTTGGAGCGCCTGGCCGTGATATATGGGCGACTGCTCCTCGAGGAACAGCAATTGATGCGAGTACGAAATTGCAAGGTGACTTGTATTACATGTCCATCTCCGGCACTTCAATGGCAACTCCACACGTTGGAGGTATGGCTGGATTGATTCTCCAGATTGCTCCTTCTCTCGGTGTCGCTGATTACCATCGAGATGATCACGATGAAGGATCAAGTCTCGTTGGCGGAGATAGTACTGCATCTTACGGTCAATTTGAAGATTGGGATACAGCCAACTTTTCTCGAGTTCATGAATTAGAATTGATTCTGGAATTAACTGCGACCTATGAAGGCATGGCAAATTCATGTGAAGACGGGAATGCAGATGATGGATGCAATGATATTCCTGCTGAGTGTTATCGAAGCACGACTGGAGAATGTCATGATTGGAGAGTTGGACACGGATTGACAGATGTTGATGCTGCTGTTGCTCTTGCAAGAACGCTCCAACTCATGCGAGATCAAGACGGAGATGGTTTGGTTGAATCTCCTCAATACACCGTTTGGGATGCGTGGGAAATTTATGAAGAAATGATGGTTGAGAAAACTATCGCTGTCAATACCGACAGAGTTCATCACGGATGGAAAGGAGATTGGAATCATTTCAACAATGGTGCAAGCGGAGCAGTCTACTATACAGAAGATTCCCACTATGTTTGGATACCCAATGGGACAACGCAACTCGAAGCTCGCTTTGTTCCAACTGAATTTGATATTGATACAGCCCAAGCAGGTGCTCTTCAACTCGAGATTGACTTAGGTGAAGATGGAAGTAATGATGCACAAGGTGCTTGTTCACGTGTTTCTGATGCATGGATTTGTGATCTTGATGTCGATTCCTCTTCCTGGAATACATGGGCACACTTCGATGTGACAGGTCAGGCAGCAACTCTGCTCGGAATCATCAATGACCCTGAATTCTTTGAATCCCGAATCCCTTACACAGTCGATGTGACGCTGACCCTTGATATGAGTGAACCAGTAGACATTTCGTTTGAGCAACGTCCTGACTTCTACTCAGACCTCGATCCTGCGATTCCTTCTCAAGACTATGATAGCGAATATGATGGTCAGTTGACCTTCACGAGAATGGCTTATGACCAACAAGCAGTTTTCGATTTGATTGTTCCTAAGGAAGTTACTGAAGATTCTGAATCCGAGGGCTTCTTCTCAGCATTAGGTGATGTATTTTCTGAATACTGGGGTGTTGCAAGTTTCTTCTCAATGTTCATGCTTGTAGCAGCCATCGGTCTTGGTTACTTGATTCGTTCATCTCGTATAGACGAACCCAAATTCTTGATTTCAGCATCTATTGATGCAGAATTGATTGAAGATTAAATTGGATTTTGCGGGGCCTGAGTTGGTTGATTGCTTGGCATAGAGTCAAGATCCTCAAACGTCATTTGCCCTGTGTGAATCTCTTCAATCTCTTGTAATCTCTCTGCCATGGGTTTACGAACAATGAATTCGATACGCCCTTTTGTTCGTGTCAAATCATAAGACAATGGATCCAGAGTTTCAATGACTTGTCCCTCAAAGGAACGTTGAATCTTTTTACCTCTCCACACCGAGTAGCCCCATTGGTAGGCGATCCCTACAATGGCTGCACCATACAGTACTGCGAGAACCGTTGTAGCAAACAAAGCAGGATTCCCCCCTCTTGATTCTTCTAAGAGGTCGCGTCCAAGTAAGAAAATAAGCCCAACTCCAACCAGGGGCTTGAGCAGTGATTCGACCCATTGATCGATTGGAATAAGTCGACCCTTTGCAGGGTCAACAAAGACAAGATCAGTTTCAAAGGCAGTCGACAGTACCCCAACGATTGCAAGTAAACCAATATAGAGCAAAGAGGCTAGTATGATTTCAATTCCAAAATCATCCAACTTGAAAATCCAGTGAATGATCAACCAAGCAAACAAACCAAGGAATACACCTCTCGGAACTTTGTGGAAATGTTCGAGATGTTGGGCGAATTCTGTATAACTTCTTCCTGTTGACTGATTCCCCCTATGGGATTGAGGGATGTGGATAATTTGCCAATGCATTCCTTGTTCGACTGCACCTAATCCCCGAATCAATACCCGCTGTCGGATGAGTATGAATTCGACGAGGAGAATGACTGGCAATCCGACAATCATGACAGGTAATGCAACAACAAATGCGAGTGGGAAAATTATCAGGGCTGGTAAAATCAAGAAGTGTGTAATTGACAATGGATTAAGGATGTCTGCCTCAATCAGACGTTGTCTCGATGGCGTGAGCCGCAAACTCCGTGCGATATCATTCAATGCATGTCGGTAACTTTCGATTTGTCTTCCAGCATCAATAATCTGTCTGACTGTTGTTCTATACTCTGATTCTTCATGACCTCCACCAATCCAAAAACGCCAGATAAATCGCAGTGGTATTGCTGCAACAACCGGGACTGCCAATATGCCGAGCGCCCATATTAGAGCTTGGATATCAACTTCGGTAGCCATGTGCTCACTGAACGTAGCGTGTTGCCTCTTCGTTTTGAATCCATTGCGAAGAATGGATTTTATCCCAATGTTCTAACACCGTGTCGATGAGTGGACAAATCATGCGTAGGGTTGCAGTTACTGATGGTATGGCTGATGAAGCAATTAAGCGATTAGAACAAGCCAATTGCGAAGTTGTACGTCAATTCATTGAACTCCAAGATTTATTAGATGGGGCTTTGGCTGATTTTGACGCAGTCATTGTCCGTAGTGCAACAAAAATCACAAAGGAAATTCTAGAGGTGAGTGTACCTGGTCTCAAAGTAGTTGCAAGAGCCGGTGTTGGCGTCGATAATATCGATCTAGATGCTGCTTCTAAACTTGGAATTCCTGTGGTTAATGCGCCAAGAGCAAGTACGCAAAGTGTGGTTGAATTGACTGTTGCCCATTTGCTTGGTTCTCTTCGCTACATTCCCACCGCAGACCGTACTCTTCGTTCAGGTGCATGGGCCAAAAAAGAATTAACAGGGACCGAACTTTATGGCAAGCGGTTAGGATTAATTGGATTCGGCAGGATTGCGCAAGGTGTCGCTCGTGTCGCTCAAGCATTTGGCATGGAGATTCATTCCTATGACCCTTATCTTCCGAGTAACGTAGCCAAAAAATTTGACGTATCAATGCACAAAACAGTTGATAGTCTGTTCAAGCGTTGCACTCACATATCGATTCATTGCAACCTTACTGATGAGACTCACCATCTTGTTGATTCAGAACGAATTTCAATGATGCCTGGTAAAGATCCGAATCATTTGCCCTGCGGGAATCATATCGTAAATTGCGCTAGGGGTGGGATTATTGATGAAACTGCGGCTCTAGAAGCACTTGATAATGGGCAACTTTCATCACTCGCACTTGACGTATTTGAAAACGAACCGGTTGATCCATCTTCTCCTCTCCTGCAACATCCGCATTTCCACGGCACACCTCACATAGGTGCTGCAACCATAGAAGCTCAACGACGTGTTGGATTAGACATTGCCGATGCTGTACTTGTTGCTTTGAGTGGTTCATTACCAGAAACAACAGTAAATCGCTCATCACTTTCCTAATTCCATTTTCACTTTGCAAGTGGTGTGGGCAGAAGTCTTGCCTTACAGATGCAATTCCGAAGACATGGGCCGTACAGTACCAACTTGGAGAGGACGTGTTGAACAGGAAATAGAACGTCTTGTGCCCTATCGGAGAGCACTTTCATTGGATGATTGTTGCAACTTCGATATGATGCTACATGATGTTCGCGCTCGTCGAGCAGCAGGTGGGATGCTTCCTGCACAAGAAGAATGGAAACCAATGTTTCTTTCTATGCTCTTGGGTGCTCATCAACGAATTCGAGTCTTGGAGGGGCGGCTTGAAGAACTTGAACGCCAATTAACAGATGCCGGTGTACTTGATGTACGCTGAAGGAGACCACGGATGGATTCTTGATGCTCATCTTTGTTACGAAAGAAAAGACATGATCGTATGGATTGTTCCCGAAGAAGGACCCGTTTTTTCATACCAGGAACAATGGAATCCTTCGCTACATGTTTCTGGTTTAGTTTCAGACCTTGAGATGTTGATCGAGTGGTTACAGCAGCCAGAAATCAAGATGAAATTTGGAATCTTAAATCATTTATTTGAACACAAACGATTGGAACTCGGTTTGGTCGACCAAACACGTGTACTCACAGTAGAAGTGAAAGGGCATACATCTCTCAAACAACTCGCCCAGCATATCGAGGAACGAGGCCAACACGTACGCTTCACCCTCTATTCAGTGGACCTACAACCAGAACAATCCTATCTCACTTCGAAACGTTTGTCCATTGGTTCCTCGGTTATGATTGAAAATCAACAACTTGTGGCAATGGAACAAGAAGTAAAGAGACGCTCTTTGAGGTGTTGTCGTTTTGAAATTGAATTCTGTAAGAACAAGGGATTCGCAGATAGTTCGACTGTGATCTCTTCTGTCAGCATAGGGGAATGTGATGCAGAAGGAAAGAGGTTTGGCAGGAGTTTCATGATTCATTCGCATCATCCATCATTTGCTAAAAAACTTGGACAGTGTTTGAGAGAACTTGACCCTGATGTCATCTTTACTCAGGACGGTAATACTCTTGCTCTTCCAGCGTTAATGACGCATGTAAAGAAGACTGAACAGACTTTGAAACTTGGTCGTAATACTTCTGTTCTTCGCCAAATCGGTGTATCAAGAACAGTCCATTCGTATGGACAGGTTCTGCGTAGTGACCCCCAATTTTCTTTTGAAGGTCGAATTCATATCGATTTTTCTTCCAGTTTTATGTTCAAAGAAGGAGGTCTTTCTGGTCTGTATGAGTTAGCTGTTGTCTCTGCTACTCGAATCAGTGACGCAGCTCGTAAATCTCCCGGATCAGTGATCAGTGCCATTCAGAATCGAGTAGCAATGGAGGATGGCGTTCTTGTCCCATGGAAAAAAACAAGGCCAGAAGATACGAAAAGTGCTTGGGATCTTCTTCAATCTGATCGAGGTGGACTCTACCTTGATAGTAAGCCTGGAGTTTATTCAAACGTCATTGAACTGGATTTTGCTAGCCTCTTTCCAAGTATTATCGCAACGCGAAATATCTCACCTGAAACTTTGAACTGCAGTTGTTGTCAGCCAGCCAGCAATACCGCTCCATTGCCACTGCATCCTGAATCAGCAAAAAAGAAATTCCAATTACATGAACGACAATGGCAGTCTGCAAGCCTTGCTTTTCCACGATATTCATCGACTGCATTCCAAGTCCCTGGACTTTCAACGCATACTTGTGGACGAATTCATGGCTTCCTCGGCCGTGTCGTCGCTCCACTAATTGAACGGCGAAAACAATTAAAGAAACAAGTTAAGCAAAAAAAAGATTTAGCGGATCGTCAACAGAATGCTCTAAAATGGCTTCTTGTCACTTGTTTTGGCTATACTGGTTATCGAAACGCTCGGTTTGGCCGTATTGAAGCACATGAAGCGATCTGTGCATGGGCAAGAGAACTTCTTCTTCAGACGATTGAACACGCTCAACAATCTGGGTGGGAGGTTCTTCATGCCATCGTTGATTCTGTTTGGGTTCGTGATGTACAAGGAAGGACATATGAACAGCAACACAAGGACGCTTTGGATTTAGCCCAAGAAGTGCAGGCATTCACTGGAATTCCTCTTGAATATGAGGCGACGTACGATTGTATTGCATTTTTACCAAGCCGAGTTCATTCAGGTGGTTCACTCACTAAATATTGGGCATATGGGAAGGATGGCATGAAAATTAGAGGACTTGAATTACGCCAACATTCAACCTGTCAATGGATTCGCAATCTCCAGCAACAAGCTTTGCAGATCCTCTCAAGAGCCACGGATCTAACTGATAGCCTTCCATCCTATTCTGTTCAGAGAACCGTTCAAAATCTGCTGCTTAGTGAACTTGAGAGACTTCAGAATGGAATGATTACAATCGGTGATCTCCTGATTGCACAACGCATTTCAAGAGAACCGACTGAAGGTTCAGTACAATCTCTGGCAATGCTGGCTTTCCAAAGGCATCAAGCACATGGCTTTCCACTCTCCCTTGGTTCAAAAGCCCGATTTCTTGTACGTAAGAAAGATGTCAAGAATCCACTCTTTCGAGTTCTTCTTTCTGAAGAGTGTTCGAACTTGAATGATACAGCAAAACATGTCGATTTAGGATATTATCGGCAACAAGCCATTCGTGCCATATGGGCAATACTCACTCCATTTGGATGGGAGGAAAGTCAATTGACAGAAGTCGGTGTTGTGCGACTTGATCAGTGGATGTAAAGGCTTCCAGCCTCGATTGCGATTCATCTTTCGTTTTGGGATGAAGTCGTAGTGATGTCATAGAACCGGTGGCACTTCTGAGAATCAATATTTTCTTTCTTTTTGATTGCCAAGAGGCATATAGATGTCGATCTGCATGTATCTTTACGGTATGCTTTAGTTGTTGATGAAGTCTACTTCTTGCGTGTCCATCGAGAATGATTACTGCGCAGTGTTTGGATAATTTCTGTAATGAATGTAAACAATGACGGAGTATTGCCCGTCCCTCATATCTATGAATTTGCTCATCCAGAAACATTGCAAGTAATCCATCAACAACGACCAAAGAAGCCTTTGTTATCATAGTCTCTTGATGCGCACGAAGAATCAATGCATGTAGTTGATGAAGTGTGAATCCTCTACCAATGTAGAGTCGCCGCAAGCCTTCTTCAAGACCACTGTTTCGGTTTCTTAATGGTTCAAAAAAAGTACTTGGATTGAATCGATGTGCTCCATCAATCCAATGGACTATTTTGCTTTCACTGAGTAAAATCGTAGCTGCTTCTTGAGCAAGAAAACCTATTTCCTTGCCAAAATAGCCAGGTCCTTCAAGCCATGTTATACCTTTCTTCATGATGAGGCGTTCGGGTGAAATTAGGGTTTCTTTTCTTGTTTCAATCTCCTTCATACTATCACCAAGTATTGTTGTCCGGCGAGGACAGTAGGGTTATCTTTCGCAGGGAGTACCATGAAAGTGAAGGATGAATTTCAAACACCTTCGGCATTTATCTTGCATTGTGAGCGAACCCCGCATCCTGATTCATTGCGACTTAGATGCCTTTTTTGCATCGGTTGAGATGCTCCATCATGGTTTTCCAGAGGAACAACCATTGATCATTGGTTCAGATCCTCAACAGGGTCGAGGAAGAGGTATCGTATCAACCTGCAATTATGCTGCTCGAACCTATGGTGTACGTTCTGCAATGCCTATCACTGAAGCGTGGCGACGATGTCCTGGGAGTCCGTATGGTCCGGGGCGATATATTCGAGGTACTCGCTCACTGTATTCGATGGCGTCTCGACGTGTGATGAAGATCTTACGAAAATATGCTGATAAATTTGAACAGGCGAGTATTGATGAAGCGTATCTCGATATAACCGAGTATACGAAAGGGGATTGGGATGAAGCGCTAGCGCTTGCACGACGAATAAAAAAAGAAATTACCGATGTAGTAGGTTTGACTGCTTCATTTGGGATTGGACCAACCCGAGTTGTTGCTAAAATGTCTTCAGAAGTGAATAAACCAAATGGGATTCATCGTGTATTGCCTGATGAGATTAATTCGTTCTTTCAACAACGTTCCGTACGTGAAGTGCCTGGGATTGGTCCTAAAACAGCCAATAGACTAGCTGAATGGGGTATCTCAACCGTGGATGAAGCCTCCGAATTAGGTGAACTTGCGTTAGCAAGAATGACCTCTGAGCGCTTTGCATCATGGCTACTACGTGTCGTGGATGGGACAACTTCAAACGAAGTCAGCCCAATTCGTTCTCGTCGTTCTATTGGAAAAGAACGTACATTTCCTGTTGACCAATCGAATCATGAAGTCGTTCTAGAAGTCCTCGAAAAACTAACTGTAAGTGTCATGGCAAAGGCAAGAGAAGAGGGGATTGCAGGTAGACTGGCAGAAGTTAAGTTACGCTACACTGGATTTGAAACACACACTCACGGACGCTCTATTCCAGTTGCAATGGATGATACTGATGTATTTCTGCGTCAAGTTCGAATGCTTTTTGCACAAAATGTGAATCAAGAACAGAACATCCGACTCGTAGGATTTCGTCTAGGGCAACTGGAAGAAATCGATCATCGCCAAACCACATTGGATGGGATTGATGAATCAGAGTAACTTGTGCATCCGGGTAAGGGTGCCTTTGAATTCTTCAAGCGAGTCTGGAATAAGAACTCCTTCAATTTCTGCGTTAAGAGACAGGCCCTGTTCCTTCTTAGTCTTCCAAACTTCACTGTTGAAGGCTTCGACTTCAGGAGTTAAATTGTTGAGTTGTTCATCCACTGGTCCTTGGGTTGGAAATTGGTCAACATCGACTGAACTTTCATCATAAAGCGTCATCGAAATATGATGGCAAAAGAATGGACATACCGGACTAAATGCTGCAAGGAAATCTTTCAGGATTGAATGAATTGTCCAAGCTGCGTGCATATCGCCGTCATAGAGTCGAGTTTTTGCCATTTCAAGCCAATGCGATGGTAAGATGCCAGTTCCAAAGGTCTTGAGCGCCTGTGTTGCTGTGTAAATGTCAAGGTCATTCCAAGAGGATTCCACAACAGTCATGGTCGTTGAAAATTCAGAACGAATCCATCGATCCTCAACGGGGAATGGAGTTGTTGGTTCAACATCAGGCATATCGAATTGGCTTGCAAATCGTGCAACATTGAATAATTTCGTAAGTACTCCGAAATATTTCGCTTCAATTTCTTCAGGATTAATATGGAAATCATCCCCTACTTGGGCCTCACATGCCTTCCATAATCTGAAACATTCGCTTCCAATCTTATTCGCTTTGAGACTCACTGAACCACTAGGCCCTTTGACCTTCCAAGAGCCTGTTCGCCCTCCAGCACCACATTCTAGGACGCTATCGGCATCGATTCCATTGCCGAGAGACTTGGACATCTTTCGACCCCAAGGATCCATTCCAAGCCCATCGATCCATACATGTTGGAAACCAGGCTTGTCGAGTAAAAGCGTAGACTTGAGGAGGGTATAGTAAAGCCATGTGCGAACAATTTCTTTTCCTTGTGGTCTCAATGCTGTTGGGAATGCCTTTTCAAAGACTTCAGGATGATTTAGATATCCACTAACAAAGAGATTCGAATTTGAAGAATCCATCCATGTATCGAATACCTTTTCTTCCCCACTGATTTCACCGAGTGAATCTTCCATTTCACTAAACGAACCTACGTCTTCTCGCGAATCACGATTGAGAACTCGAGAGTCGAGAGGAGGTTGTTCTTTCCAAGGTTGGACATACTCCCCAGATGGTGGAACCACGATAAATTGTTCATCTTCAGAATACCAGATTGGAATCTCCGTATGATACCATCGTCGCCTTGAAATTGGCCAATCAATACTGATGTTGTCCATCCAATCTAACAAAAATTGCCGATTTCTAGGTGGATGAAATTGGATTTCTTCGATGTGTTCTCGCATTCGGTCTTGAATATGGGTTTGCCGTACATACCATTCCTTTAGAAGAATGATTTCAACAGGATTCTTTCCACGTTCAGAAACTGGAACTTCTTGTGATCGTTCTTCAATCTTTGAAATCTTTCCAGAATCTTCAAGCATTTGTGTAGCCTTAGATCTAGCTTCAAGGACGCTCAATCCGGAAAGATCTGATGCGATATCTGTCATGCAACCGTCGAGGTCAATCGCTTGATATGGTGTCAATCCAAGTTCTCTGAACACAGCAACATCGTTTTGATCACCAAACGAGCAGACCATCAATATTCCACTTCCGAATTCTGACTTAACCGATGGGTGTGTTTGAATTTCTACAGATGTTTCTCTCCCGTTTACTGGCATAGGTAAGATTGCCCTTTTTCCGACTAGGTGTTGATATCTCTGATCTTCGGGGTGAACAACAACAACGCCACAAGCACAAATCATCTCAGGTCGTGTTGTTGAGATGATTAATTCCTCACCGGTATCAGTTTGCCATTTGACATCAACAAGTTTGGTATTTCTCGAAATACGTTCCACTTCTGCATCAGCAATTGTCGTCCCTTCTACTGGATCGTAAATATTGGGTCGAAGATCTTCAATAATGTCTCCTTTCTTGAACAGGTCGATAAATATCGATTGAGTGACTGCTCTGTAATCAGGAGCGTCTGTAAGATATTCAGCCGCAAAATCACAGGACAATCCAACACGCGCAGCGGTCTTTCTCATAGCCTGAGTAAAAGTTTCAATAGTCTCTCGACATAGATTTAGAAATTCCTCACGATCATATGTTTTCATCTTCCTTT
This sequence comes from Methanobacteriota archaeon, assembly GCA_018645535.1. Classification (GTDB taxonomy): domain Archaea; phylum Thermoplasmatota; class Poseidoniia; order Poseidoniales; family Poseidoniaceae; genus MGIIa-L2. The sequence continues at coordinate 1,710 of JABGWN010000045.1, read as the reverse complement.
TCGTGTTTTTTTCAACTGTAAATTCAATGTTAATTCCGTTTCTGTCGACTCCCCACGGAAAATAAACCTCTTTTCCGAGCAAACGTTGGGAGCGTGCAATAACGTCAATCATGGAATATTGAGCGACTGCTCCGATGTGCCAGGTGCCAGAAGGATACGGTGGTGGTGTGTCGACGACGAACATTGGTTTTCCACTTGTTGGTTTGAATCCATATCGTTGTTGATATGATTCAGAATCAGCATAATGTTCCTCTTGTATTTTCTTTTCAAGGTCGATTGACCATCGCTTCTCAGGTAGTCTTGGAGTACTCATCATTTACACCGGCCCAACCCCCAGTTAACGGAGGCGTCCAACCGGCCGTCAGGATATTGGTTTTTGAACGGTTCCCTCACAAACCAACGGCAATCCTTTCAATGTCGGTGCAGAGGGGTGGGCAGGTTGCACCATGTCTGATGAGGCGAAACCAGACCAAATTCCAAGTTCGGAATCGGATGTTGGAAGAATCCAGGCGATTGCAGACTACAGCAAATCGAAAATGAAACTAACCTCCGTCGACATATCGGCTCGAGTACGAGATTTTGATCCTAAAAAGGCTGTTGAGGCAGTTTTAGACGCCCCCAAGCGCCTCAAGCGCGAATGGCAACGTTCTGGGGCAACCGGAGTTATTACTCGGTTTCCGATAGCCACGGTTGCTCTTTTCCTAATGATTACAGTTTACTTCGTTACGACTTCAGGATTCCTTGACGATACCGCATGGGACGATGATCCAGATAAGCCTGCACTGAATGTTAATGGGGACATGGAAGTATATCTCCCAGAAGGAAGTGAAGTCAAGGAACTCATTAATCTGGTCGAAGAAGATTGGACAACAAACGTTATGGTCATCTACATTGAATCTAATAACAACAACATTACGGATCAAAGAATCTTGCAAGAAATAAGTTATGTTGAAAAGGCAATAAATCCGTTTGTTTCAGATAATGAAAGCGATGATGTCATCTATATCCTTTCGATTTCCACTGTTCTCAAGGAAATAAACTCAAGCTTACCGAGAATACGTGAAGCATTTATCACACAACTTGGTCAACAATGTCCAACCTTAGACGAACTGTGTGAAGGCTTTGCTGGGAGTGTTAACAATGCGATAAGTACCGGTGATGACCAATTCGGAGGTGGTTATGAGATACCTACTCAGACTACAATTGACCTTATCATTGGTGAGATGTATGAAAATGATGGTTCTCCTACACCGGGTCTGGACAAGCTTGCAAGAAACACAAACGATTGCAGCCAAGAGCCAGATGCTGAAGGTACTGACGATAACGGATGTTTGGATGGTGAGGATCTTCTACTCGATCGAGCGATTATGGCAGTTGCGTTCAACGACATTAAGCCAAAGGCGATTATCGAGGAAACACAAAATCGTCTTGATAACATTTCTATGCTGGAACGGCCATGTGAGTTTGATGCGAACGGAAATTCTGTGCCTGAGGAGGGTCTATGTGTTTGGGGAGAATTGACTGCCGACCAAAGAGAAAGGGGTGTTAAGAGCCTCGGTATCTCGATGACATTGACCGGTCCTATTCCAATCACAAACTCTGTAACAGAGTTTTCATTCCGACTCTTTTGGGAGATTTTTCCACTTGCAGTCGTTTTAGTCGCTATTGGTTTATTCGTATTCCACTCGGATTTATTGCAAGCAGGAATTT
>JABGWN010000275.1 GCA_018645535.1 Methanobacteriota archaeon | reverse complement strand
TAACATCTCAAATTGACCACGCATTACGCCGTCCTGAGTATGGTGAAGAGTTGACTGCTTGGTTGAGGCAACGACTTCCTCAATCTTGACCAGGTTTCCAGAACGTAAGTGGTTCTGGACGTTCTCGTCGCATGGCTCGTTTTGCTAAGTGATCTGCTCGCTCATTCCAACGATGTCCACGATGTGCTCTGACATGGTCCCAAGACAAGTCTCTCATCGATGCAACTTCATTCCATAATGTCTGTACACGTGCCGCTAGTTCACGATTTGCCTTCGCCTTCCAGGCCCCAGCTGCTATGTTTCCAGCGTATTGGCTATCTGCGCGAATACGAACAGGGTCATCATTTTCTTCAGTGAGAAGCCAACGAAGGGCCGCAAAAAAGCCTGAAAGTTCAGCCGTATTATTTGATCCGACTTCAGCGCCAATGAATTCAGGTTCAGATGAGGATGTGACCACAGGGCCATGCAATTCCGTCACAACATCTCCGCTACCACGGCCTAGACCAGAATCGCCCAATATGACGACAAAACCCCAACCCGCTGGCGTTTCTGCATCAACATTCTGATTTCCGTCACACGACCCATCGACATACAATGTAAGTCGAGTCGGTTCTGGCAATGTATTCACTCGCCAATCATACTGCGGTAATCATCAGCAGACATGAGTCCAGATACAGCATCTGGGTTTGACAAGCGCATTTGAACGATCCAACCATCTCCATAGGGACTGGTATTCATGAGTTCTGGAGCATCCTCCAGTTCGATGTTTACTGCGGTAAGTTCTCCTGCAAGTGGTGCAAAAATTGGAGATGCGGATTTTACGGATTCAACAATAGCGAATTCGCCCATGTCGTCGAGAACATCTCCTTCTTCTGGAAGTTCAATGTAAACAATGTCCGTCAAAGCATCTTGTGCGTGATCAGTAATTCCGATAGTGGCGATGTCCCCATCCATTCGAATCCATTCATGTTCTTTTGTGTAATATAACTCAGCAGGAATTTCACTCATAGTCTTACCATTCTACTCCAAGCAGAGGTAGGGTATGAATCAACCGCTTTTGCCTATTCAGATTCAGTCAATTCGTTTGTAAGAACATTATGTTCTAATGATGCCCAAGCATCTCCAACGTCTGCTTCCCGCTTCGTCTCAGTGACATCATCCTGAACTCTGTCAGTCATTTCTTCATCCGACTCATCTGGAAATCGAGAAGAGAAACTTCCGTTGGTAAAACTAAGGCCAATCATAATTATTCCAAAGATGAGAAAGAGCCATCCAATATCTAATGTGTTGAGGCTGAATCGATCATTTGAAAGTCCGATTGCAAAAACAAATACCAGGCATAATCCAGTTCCCAAGAGAAGTTTCTTGGCACGTTCTGCTGGCGTCATAGTAGTGACCAAGAGCGTTGTCTGTATGAATCCAGCGCAATCAGTAGGTCTCACGCATCAACTTGTGAATCTTGTAAGGTAGAAGGGCTCTGTTGACAGGAGTCACTTCGAGAATACGCCCATCGTCTCGACGACGAATATCCTGTAACAATGGGTGGCGGCTTTTCTTGTGAAGAGTAAGAAGTGTAGGCTTGTCAACTTCAAGTGCACTTCGTACGGCATTGACGAAGGCTTCTGATTCAACGGCAAATTTACCAATCTCATCAATCACAATTACTTCACAATGCTCGATTGCGAATTCGATAGCGGGTACTGCAACTTTCTCTAGGCCTTCTGTATCAAGGCCATATCCGAGGACACGCAATCTTGAATCAATTTCCTTGTGAGCAATCGTTGCGGTTTCACCTGTTACGATGTTACGAACACTGTAGCCTAAACGCTCACTTCCATCGAGGATTGGTTCGGTGCATATCCCGCCAATAATTTCTGTTTCAGTACCAGAATTTCTTGCAGCGAGTTCACGAGTTCGCTCTTCCTTGAGCATGGATAGAACTTTTTCCATAACAGCAGATTTACCGCTTCTTGGTAAACCAGTGATGCCAATCTTAGGATGAATGCCCATACGTGACTCTCCTATGATTGCTTACGCATTCTTTTGTGGCGGGGTTCGTGATATAAAACATCGTATTGGTTGAATTCCAATTCGTCTGTTTGCATGAGGCTGTGAACGCACCAGTAATCAGTCCATCATGATTCCAGACACTTCGTTGACAGCGTCTAATTGGAGAGGGAGCATCTCTAATTCGTAATTGTTTACGTTATTGTTTGCAGACCATGCCTTTGCCCAGTCATCAAGATCTCGTTGATTGAGTTGTTGACACATCCACTCGAGAGCATTTTCGAGATTTCCTTTCGTTGCAGTAAGACGGTTAAGAATCACTTGGTTCATCTCGATATGGTTGACGCTATTTCCAAGGATACAGCCCTTTGGAATGACAGCCCAGCGAAGCCTTCGCTCTTGATGAGCATTAACGATGGCTTGACATGCAAGGCGAGGCCCATATGATTGAATTTCAGTAACTCCTGACCACATGGCAAGTTGACGCTCATTTGCACGGGAGGGGATGTCCTTACGGAATGCAGGATGGCGGATGTAAACCGAGCCATCTTCGTCTTCTGTAAAGTGAACTCCACGAATGAATGGGCGAGAGGCTCTTGCCTTGTCCCAGCTTGTGATGTTGCTTGAATGAGCTGTTTGGTCGATTTCACCGACGCGGACCTTGACAGTTTGTTCTTGCGTTGCAAGCCAGTGATCACGGTCACCAAGACGAGGCAATTCAGACATGTTGTCGAGGATATTGAGAATATGTTTACGCTCAATTTGGTCTCGAGGGAGTCTTGGAACTGCCCATGTGTTGCGAGCCCATTGAACCCACCGAGTTATTGGAAGGGCAAATGACGGTACACGTGAAGACAAACCAGTTCCAACTCTTCGTAGATCAGAACGTGTTACGGGGCCGATTACATTGAGTGTTTCAGTACCATGAGGTCTTGAAGAGATTCCCAATATAGCGACACCTTGTGTCATACCAGGGAAGAGAAGGTTTGCTTCTTCGATTGCCCATACTTCTCTCCATGAATGCTTCTCAACAAGTAATTTTCTTAGTGGGTGAGAGGATTGTTCGCGAAGCAAACTATCAGGAGCAACAACTCGCATTTGACCAGTTTCACTGAGGATTTGCATTCCACGTTCAATAAAAAGCCTGTAGAGGTTGACATTTCCTCTCATTGTCGAGAATCGTGGACCGTCATCGTTCTTTAGATTCCTTAGGGTTTCACTGAGATCTTTTCTGCGCTGAGAACCATCTTCCATGCCTCTAAAACGATCTTTAATTCTCAACCAAGGAGGATTTGCAATTATCAGGCGAGGAGACTGAGCCCATGGCCAATCGTGTTGGAGGGCATCCGAACAAACGACGTTTTCTTCAAGGATTTGCTCGACATCTTTGCGAGCAACCTTTCCTTCTTGTTCCCCACTCATAGAAACAAGTTCTAATCGAATCGATTCAAGCAGAAGCCGCTTCTTTGTCGATTCAACGACAAGTGAATCAACATCGATTAATTGGAATCCTCTGAATAAACGTAGGGTGTCTTCCTTCTTCAACTCAGCATCCTGTCCTTCGAATAATTCACTGTGCTTTCGAAGCATTCGAGCGTGGAAAATACCGCCGCCACACGACATGTCTGAGAATGGGAGAGGGATTCCACTGCTGGTTCTTTCGCCTCGTTCAACTGCCTCAAGAGCATCACTGTCGAGTGTAACTTCTTCTTCAGCAGGAGGGAAGTTTAGTTTCTTGATATGCTTCTGGAAGCCAGGAGGAAGGTCTGCAAGATGCATGTTTGTTGTTTGTTTCTTGACCTTTGGTTGAATCGTTGTTTCAAGCATTTCTGAGGAGATCACAGAATCTGCGAGACGTGGAGGAGTCGGATGTGCTCCACGAGGTGAGCGGCCATCAGATTCTGCATCGTGACGAGCAAGCAGATGGTCGAGGACATGTCCAGGGTCAGTCAAAAGATTCGCAGGAAGTGTTGGCCAATCTTCAGGTAATAAAGCGGCAATTGGTTGATGGGTTTTCAGAGATTCTTCCCACGCAGCCAGCCAAATATTGATTTGCTCTGCTCTGTCATTAAGACATCGATCTAATCTTGCATACCATCCACTGACACCGTTTTGCATAGTCCGCCCCATTCAGTGGGTATTCAATCATGGTTTGAATGTGCCTGTCAAAATCATGAAACCTTTCATTCTAGCGTGTTTTGCTTAGAAGCCGATAAATTCAGAACACTGCTTGCGGTCTGGTGCCATTCCCATCCATTCGAAACCCAGTCAAAAATTTGTTTTAATTCATCATTTGAAATCTCTGCTTTATTAGCAATTTGCTTGAGAATTCTCACTTCTCGCTTATCATAATCTCCATCAGCAGCCGCTAATAAGGCCCCGTCTCTCAAGACAAAGCGTAAAGTTTGAACCTCAGCGTTTTTCAGTAGATTCGATAGCCGATGCGTGTCATGAAGCCCCTTGCGAATTGATGTTCTTGCTTCGGGATGAACCATAGCCCGCCCCATTAAACCCTCGAGAACTTGTATTTCTTCGCGGACAAGTTCACCATCTGCTGCAGCGATAAGAACAAGCAAATCCGCATAACGTGAGCGCTCACTCGCATCTAGATTGGCGACATCGTCGCAAAACATACCGATCAACCTTGCTGAAGTTTATTGAGTAATTCAATGCCATCTTCCATCCATCGATAGCCTATTTTCGCCCAGTCAATGAGTTCATTCACTGCGTTTTCAGCAAGTCCAAGGTGGTCTGCAATTTCTTGTAGAACGTCAAACTCGTCGCCGTCAATAGACCCATCTGCAGTAGCCATGAGTAAAGCATCACGCAAGGCGAGGCGACCAGATTCTGGGCCAAGGCCTTCGAGACATTCTTCGAGGGTTGGAGGGTTCTTTAGGGCCAACCTTAGTTCATCTCGCTGATTGGGAGAAAGAAGAGCAGTGCCGATTCTTTGTTCAAACATTGCTAACTCATCAACTGTAATTTCGTTGTCTACACGTGCCATGTATGCAAGAAGTCGAGCATAAGCAAATCGTTCATCGCGAGGTAATTTATGCAGTGTATCTGGTAGCATGTGGCATACACCCGCGCTTCTCCATCAAGAACCTCTCGCTTCCTAGATGGAAAAAATGGCGAAGTTTGAGTCGGTTTCTAGGGGCCAGAGCATTCTTGAAAGGTGTGAACTAGATGGGAGGAACATGAACCCATCAGTAAACGTCCTTGGAACTGAACTGCAGACGTGTTCAAACGATCCGAAAACAGGCTGGTATCGAGACGGTTGTTGTAATACCGATGAAAACGATCGAGGGTCTCACACCGTCTGCTGTGTTGTTACAG
>JABGWN010000044.1 GCA_018645535.1 Methanobacteriota archaeon | reverse complement strand
TCATCACGAGAAGGCATCCAGACATCGAGGACCTCTCCACGTAGCCGACATTCACCTCTTGAGAGGTCATTCGTAGTTCGAGTGTATTGTAATCCAACCAATTCACGAATCAAATCAGTTGGTTCAATCTGTTGCCCACTGTGGACACGAACGTGATGCTCAAGGAACGTCTCAGGTGGATTCAAACCGTAAATACACGATACGGAGGAGACGATGACACAATCTGGACGACTGACTAAACTCGCCACCGCAGCAAAGCGTTCTTGTTCAATACGCTCATTGATCGACATCTCTTTGTCGATGTATAGGTCACGTTTCGCAAGATAGGCTTCGGGTTGATAATAATCGTAATGGGATACGAAATATTCAACCGCATTTTCAGGAAAATAGCCTGCAACTTCATGATAGAGTTGACGTGCAAGTGTTTTGTTATGACTGAGAATAAGCGTTGGAATGTTCAATCGTTGGATAAGATTCGCCATAGCGAAGGTCTTGCCGCTTCCAGTAACGCCGAGCATAATGCAACGCTCTTGACCATTCTCAAGTTGTTCCATAAGGGTTTCAATGGCTTTGGGTTGATCGCCAGAAGGCTCGAATTCACTGTGTAGTTTGAATCGCTTTACGGAAGGATGGAGGTGTTCCAATGCAGCCCCTTCCAAGGCCTTGGACAAATCGAAAGGATCACGCTCTTGTAAATCGATTTCTGAGACTTCTTGGTCTGCGATGTGCTCGAAGGCACCATCGTCATCCCACGTCTCGGTCATGGTTGTCCTTGATGGCAACCCTTCAAGAACATGCGTCTAAGGAAGATACAATCCACCATTGGCATGAAGGACAGAACCTGTGATGTATGCAGCATCACTACTCAATAAGAAAGAGACGATAGAAGCCATATCATCACCAGTTCCAATCCGTTTAAGCGGGACTTCTTGGATGCGTTGATTTCGTTTTTCATCTGAATCGCCAGCAAGAATATCTGTATCGACATAACCAGGAGCAAGAACGTTGACTCTCTTTCCTTCAGGGCCAACTGCAAGGGCAAGAGAACGTGCCCATGTGCTAAGTGCAGCCTTTGAAGCAGCATAATCAGCACCATGTGGTGAGCCACGGGTTGCGAGTTGAGAACTGACAACGACCATATTTGCGTTAGGTGCGAGATGTGGTTGGACCACTTTCCAAACATTGACCGCCCCCTCAAAGTTTGCCTTCATTGTACGTCTCAGTTGTTCCATTGTCATTTCTTGTGCAGGAACACGATCGTATGTTCCGTGATTGAGAACCAGTGCTTCGATGGTTCGATGCATCCATGGATGGATTCCCAAAAGGCCAACTTCGCCATCATTTGAACAGTCAACTTTGACTGCTAATGCATCTCCTCCGGAGTTGCGAATCTCATCGACAACCATTTCCGCTGGTTTTGAGGACGTATTGTAGGATAGGAGGACATCATAGCCATCTGCAGCCAATCGATGGCTAATAGCGGCTCCAATACCCCTTCCTCCGCCTGTTACGAGGGCAACTGGACGAGAGGTCATACTATCCCCACGCGCAACGTATTGATGAATTCATTGCAAAAACTGAGCAAGTTGAGGTGGCTGCCATCCTTCCGGCTTGAGCACCTTTCCATCTTCTCTTCGAATGACCTTCCCATCAACGAGTTTCGCCATATTGCTTCGATGAACTTCATTGAATGCGTTATCATAGATGTCTTGCATACCGTGATTGATGATGGTTCCAGCAAGAATGTAGCCGATGTCTGCCAGAGCATCCAAGACTTCGACAAGATCTCCAGCACGAGCAGCTTCTGCGTATTCTTGTACTTCTTCCATTAAGAGTTTAATTCTCAACTCGATCAATTCATCTGGGCCAAGCCCTGGTGCATCGAGTTTCGGGATTTCAAAGGCTTCATTGAATTCAAGCAAGGACTTGACAAGTGGGTTCATAGTCCCAATACAACCGATTGGGTTCATCAATCTTCCACAGGGTTTCAATCAATGTTCAAAATTGGACTTCGTATGAATCGCGTATACACCGTTCGTCCTGTAAGGACGATAGGGAACATAAGTGCTGATACTAAGGCAATTGTTGCACCGCCTCCAGTTCCCAATTCAGCAGAATAATAGATGCCGAGAAGGACAGAAGACAATCCAAAGAATTGGGTCCACAAGATACAACCTTTGAAACTACGACCAATGAGTTGGCCCGTCGCCGCCGGTGTCACCAAAAGTGAGGTTACAAGGAGTACTCCAACAACGTTCACCATCGCCACCACAACGGCAGCAGTCATTACGCTAAACCAAAGGCCAATGAAGCGAACAGGAATGCCCTGTAACCTTGCAGCAACAGGATCGAGAGTAGTGGCAAGTAAACCTCCATGGAGAAGGTAAAGTGAACTTAAGGCAAAGATTGCTACTATGACAATTAAATCGAGTTTATCGCTATCGATTAGATTTATGTTTCCGTAAAGAAATCCTTCAATATCTGTTGTAATGCCTCCACCCCATAGGCGAAGAACGACCAATCCTAATGCGAGTGTTCCTGTTAAGAAAATCCCGATAGCTGCGTCCCCAGTAAGCAACTCTCGTGCTTGCATTTCATGAATAAGAATGGAAGCAATGATGCAGAATACGAGACCATACCAAAGTGGTGCAGTCGAACTGAGAGCAACTCCTACTGCAATTCCACCGAAGGATACGTGGGCAAGACCATCACCCATCAATGCAAGATTTCTCATGATAAGGAATCCTCCTAAAAAACCACCAATGATCGTTACAATAATTGCTGCAATCAGCGCCCGTTGAAACAATTCCATCTCAAAATATGCTGGAAATGTAGTACCAGGCATAAATGGACCAATCAATTCCAAAATCGGTGCAAGTATCGATAATACGAATTCACTTATCCCCATCATTCTTCCTCCACTTTAGGTTCGCTATTGCCTTCTTTGAGACTGATTATTATGTGCTCAGGTTCATGCACGTTTCGTATGCCACGTAAGGTCGCTAAACTGAGTAAGTCAGGGAATTCACTTGGAGGACCGTCGTATTGAATCCCACCTCGACAACAATCGTTGAGTTGAATCAAATCGAGATAGATCACTCGATGTGCGGATTGACGTATCGCCGCTAAATCATGCGATACCATGAGCAAGGTTTTGTTCTGTGTATGGCATAAATCATCAAGCAATTTCAACAACGAGTTCCTTGAATCTCTATCAACGCCTACGAGAGGTTCGTCAAAGACCAAGATTTCGGCATTGGAAACCAAAGCTCTTCCAATGACTGCCCTTTGACGCTGACCTCCTGATAGACTGTAAATATCAACATCTGCAACATCCTTCAGGCCAACCAATTCAAGCGCATTTTCTACTTGTTCACGAATGTTTTTCTTATTCTTGAAAAATGGCAACATGGTCTTAGATGTAAGAACTCCAAGTGAGATAAGTTCTCGAACGGTAATACGTATGTTTTTTGGAAGGTTTGATGCAGCTTGAGAAACCCATGCTACACGTCCATTGTGCTTCATTCTCTTTGAATCCTGGCCAAATATTTCGACATTGCCACTCGTTGGATTAAGTAGGCCTAATATCGCCATCAAGAGCGTGGTTTTCCCACTCCCATTCGGGCCAACCAATCCGACGAAATCACCTTGACGTATTGTCAAATTGATGTCATCCAGAACGATCGTACTGCCTCTTGAGACAGACAAGTCAGATGCCTTGATGACAATCTCACCATCATGTGAAAGGTGTCCTTTCATCAAATACCCCATAAGTTACAACATTTACAATGTCATATCACTCTGGGCTTTTGCCATCATGTATTTAGCAACTTAGCCCAGATTTGAGTGCTTCTAGGTTCTTCTCCATCATAGAGAGGTAATCGTCACTAGAATCCTTTGGCTGTAGTTCCATTGTGTAAAGAATCTGGATTTCTACACCATTTGGCATGTCTGTAGTCTTTGTTTGCTCAACGATGCTTGAAACAGCAGATAGGTCAGTGAATTCTTCAACATAGAATACAGTGATTCCATCTTCAGTGATTTGTTCAACGACGTCAAGGATATCTGCAGCAGACGGTTCTCCTTCAGGATCGAGGCCGTGCACTGTAATGAATTCCATACCATATCGTTGGGACATGTATGAGTATGCGTTGTGGTTTGATACAACTGTATCCTTTGCACATGTTCCGTTTGGTCCGAAGGTATCTTCGAACTTCATGTGCAGTGCATCCAAACTTGCCATGTATGCATCCGCATTCGATTGGAAGCTATCTGCAAGGTCAGGGAATGCAATCTTCATTTCATCAAGAACACGGTTTACTTGTGCCTTGAATGCAAGAGGGTCGAGCCAGCTGTGTGCGTCGAATGCGATTTCTTCATCAGCGTGGTCGCTGTGGTCATCGCCTTCTTCATCAGAGTGGTCGTCATGATCGTCCTCGCCAGAGTGGTCATCATGACCATCTTCTCCAGCATGGTCGTCATGGTCGTCATGGTCATCATGACCTCCTTCGCCCTTCAAGATGTGGAATTTGATTGATGTTGGAAGCGCAAATCCATATTCGCCTTCTTCTTCAATGTGAAGTGTAGCGTACCCCATACCTTCTTCTTCGTGCTCGTCCATGTCATTAAACATGGTGAGTTCTGAAGCGTTGAGGAAACTGTTGTTGTCTATGTCCATCATAGTGAACATTATTTCCATTATTTCAAACATTTCAGTCTCGTTGACTGTATCATGGTCTTCGTCATGGTCTTCGTCTCCATTAGATTCCATCAAGTGCATGAATTCACTCATTGATAATTGTCCATCGTTATCATCGTCAAAGGCAATCATCATAATTTCAGCGGAAGCAGATTCCATGTCATCTTCGATGGTATCCATAGACGCCATGAAGGTTGAAAGTTCTGAGAGTTGCAACAGTGTATCGCCATCTGCATCAGAGGCATTGAAAGCGTCCATCATCTTGCTCATCATGTATTCCTCAGCAGCCTCCTCAAAGGCATCGTGACCATCATCGTCGTGATCGTGATCATCTTCCGAGGAAGCCGAGAATTCGTCCCAAGAGAGAGCACTGTCATTGTTTGTATCAAACATTTCAAGCGCATGTTCTGGAGTCATGTCCTCGTCATCATCATGGCCGCCATCATCATGGTCGCCGTGGTCATCTCCATCTTCAGCGTGGTCATCATGATCATCTTCGCCGTGATCATCATGTTCGTCGCCGTGGTCATGATGAGCGTGTCCTCCGCCCATCTTCAGAACAACCATGTTGAATTCATGGACGTCTTCTTCGGATCCGAACTCGAGGACGTGTTCGCCTTCTCCAAGTTCGAAGATGTATACGACTGAGTCTGCCGGACAGTCTGTTGGGGAAGTGATGGTTTCCATTGGTTCTCCATGGCCGTGACCTTCGTGTCCGTCTTCGTCACCGTGGTCATCATGGTCATCGCCGTGATCGTCATGGTCAGCGTGATCATCACCATGGTCATCCCCATCTTCAGCGTGTTCGTCGCCGTGGTCATCATGGTCATCGTCATCATGCTCATCTTCAGGGAGTGTGAGAGTGTGTGCTACGTGTTCAGCATGGAGCTCAACATCTTCTGCATGTTCTTCTTCGTCAACTAATGCTGAAGCCTCGTAAGGTCCTTCTGTAATGTGCTCGCAGAGGTCCATGATAAGAAGAGATTCGTAATCGAATGCTTGTTGTCCATCAGGCATAGCGTGTGTGAACATGTTTCGAGGTTCATCATCACCCATAGCGCTGAGTGTTTCATCGACCCATGGCTCAAGGCCAAGGCCGTGGTAAAGGAAGAGATCTGCTTTTGCGAGGGTTAGAATGTCATTCGCAGATGGTTCGAAGTCGTGAACTGGTACGTTTGAAGGGCTTAGGATTTGCACGTTTACTTGGGACCCGCCAATCGCTGAAGCGATTTGCCCGACGTGGTATGTCGAGGCAATGACGGTGTATTCGGAATCTGAATCTTCTTCTGAATCTAGGCATCCTGCTAGGCTCGAAAAGAGAAGGATACTCGTTGTTATTAGGACTTGCATTACGCGGCGGTTCATGGGCCGCCGTCAAATAATACATATTTAAATGAAGTTAATAATTAGGTTATGGAGAAATATTATCAATCAGGATGGAATGAACAATTTATGAGCAGAGTCGTGTCTTTTAGTGTCGATAACCAATTTGCAGATGAGTTAGATGCAATAGTTGCGAAGTTAGGTTACAGTAATCGAAGCCGTTTCCTTAGAGATGCCTCCTTACATTACGCAGAACAACTTCAACGAGGGACCCTTGAATCTATGAAATCAGATGAAAAGGTGGAAGGAGTGCTCATCGTATACTACCAACATGGAGTTGAACAAAAGTTACATGATGTGAGACATTCTGGTAATATCTCAGTTACCTCATACCATCACAGTTGTCTTGTTGAAAGCCATACCTGTGTTGATACGATGCAGGCATCTGGAACAGCTGAGCAATTTCGAAAGGTTATGCAGAAGCTTCAGAATACTGAAAATGTAGATCGAGTAGAATTTGTTCCAGCACCAATGCGTGAGCATGGTTGCTGTTAACCTCTTTAGAATTCTAGTTTACCAATAAAATATTGGTCTTAGAATTATAAAGGACTAAGTTCTAGGTAAATTGGTGAGTCCAATCAATAGACGACATTCTTCTACAAAGAATTTCGTTGAAAAGTGGGAGGATCTTCCCAACGGTGA
>JABGWN010000274.1 GCA_018645535.1 Methanobacteriota archaeon | reverse complement strand
GGCATTGAAGCAAAGCAACTCGTCAACCTCCCTCCATTGACTGTTCGTCTCGAAACACCTCTTCTCAAAGCAGGTGCGCTCATGTTGACTCACGACTTGAACCAGATTGCAGTTGTCAACGATGATGGTGTCCTTGCTGGTGTTGTTAGCCACAGCACAATCGCTCGACATCTCCCAAAGTTTGTACTTTGATCAGATGCCCCAATAGCGCTCTGATTGAGCTTGCTTGGCCTTCAATCCCTTGACAATGGTCATTGTAAGCCATAGAGCAACAATCCATGCTAGAGGTACCGAGAGCGTATCAGCAATGTTCGTAACGTTAAATTCGTAATCATTTCCACTCAAGATGTCAATCGCAATTTGCAGAGCTGTGTTAACGAACGAGTAAACAACCATACCAAAGATGCTCAAAACAAGCAACTGGCCAGAAAAACTTCCGCGCTTTAATCGTAAGAGCATGAATCCAGCCGTTGAAGTTAGGAAGGCAATAACAATCCATGCAAGCGATGAGTTAGCAACTTGCATCCAAAGAATCGATGTTGTTTCAGTATCAACGAGATCGTCAAATGTTTGCCATCCTTCAGCCCCTGCAAAGATAGCACTGAACACAGTCGCAGTCCACAAGAGTGACGAAAACATAGCCGCATCTGCGTTATCTCGCATCTCCTGAACAACTCGATTGACAGTTGTTTCGATACCAGCACCTTTTGCGAATATGAACAAACCGAGCAGCAATGGAAGGGCACCAATAACGATACCTCCAATTTCATTTGGAAGCATAATTCCCAGGCCAAATATTGCAAGAACCAATCCAAATGGAATCATGAATTTAGCTCTCCATTTCGGATCTTCAAGTGCCTTTACGATGTAATAGTAAGTGCCTTCAATACCCTTTGATTGCTTGACAATGACCTTTTGAACATGGTCAATACGAACCTGAGATTGTATGATTGGCAGAACAGATTCATCCTCTGCTCCATCAGTGATTAAGACAGCCTCATCAGGTTGGAAGGCAGAAACAACTTCCTCTAATTGTGCAGCAATTGCACGGTCAGAACGTACACCGACCTTTTCGTCCCCAGTAAGAATTGCAACCTCAACTTCATCGTCTTCTCCACCTGTTTCGAGCAGAGAATCGTGTTGAGAAAGAGCGCCAAGAATAGCGTTTGTATCGCTTTCTTCCGGATCAGCAATACCAAGCTTGAGAGCAGCAGTGAGCACTTGTCGTCGGCCAATGACAGGACCTCGAATCGAGGTTTTGATTCCAAGATCATTGTCTCGGTCAACAGTCAGGACAAGTACTCGTGTCATTTCGCTCCCTGTTTGATGGTATACACTCCTCCACTTCAAACTCTTGTTTGCTCTGAATCTGGTGGAGGCTGTTCTTGAGGTGCTTGGGCTTGTTGCTCACGTCGCTTTCGCCGTTGAGTGGCGCGAATGTATTTCAGTGGATGGTCTAGCCAAGGCTGATCGCACAACCTGTTATCCCCTGGTAAAACAGGGCAGTTGTGATTTACTTTCAATTTAGAGCAACTGGAAGGTGTGTACTCGTGCTGATAGACGTGATCGACCTGATAGGAAGTTGTACCTTCGCTGAAATCAGGTGCTCCTCTGAAGAAATCCACACAAGATTCCTTTGGTAAAGCCAATGTTGCAGCCATGGATGCAAGGAATAGTCGCCCAAAGTGATTGAGATTCACGCCCCCTGATAGATCAGCTACAGCCTTTCTCATACAAGGAGGCCAATCCTCTTCTTCTGCACCAACTAAGGCGATTGCTTCACTGGTTTTCTGATTCAGAAGATTCCGAACCATTCCAACAGGTTCAGCTAATCGGATGGCTAAATCAGTCGTCACTTCTGCCATTTTCTGAACGCCTTCGCGTTCAACATCAGACTTGATGTGTTCACGCAGCAGTCGAGCGAGTTTTGCCGTTGAACTGTATTTGTTTTCATTATGGAGTCGAACAATACCATTCTCAACATCACAATTCGGAAGCCTCCAACGATTTCCAGTTATACGAGGACAGACTTCGATAAAATCAGAAAGACCGAGACTCCATTCCAATCCATCTTTTGTTTGTCTTAGCGCCTTAATATCTGAAGAAGCAATGTTTCGTCGAAACGCATTCCCACTCTCATCTTTGTCGAGTACAGAGATGTAAGTACGGGCAATCGGTTCAAGATTTGCAGCATCTCTGATCAGAAGATGTTCCGCTCTCGCAGCTTCTGCTTGAGCCCATCGGGCGAGAAGACGTTCATCTTCTGAAGCGCAAATGACAAGTCGAGCATAATAGAATGAGAATGCTTCAATCAATCGCCCTTCCTCAGTATGAATATCTCCACCACTCAACTCAACACCTTCCTTGGATTGAACGGTATCAACCAATCGAATGCGGGCTCGTTTTCGAGCAGATTCCATGAGTGGGCCATCGATTAAATCGTCCAATGAAATGTTGTGCTTAGCGGCCATATTTTGTATCCAACCACTTGCTTGAGGCAAGAATGGATAGCGCGCAAGCGTCACTTCATCGGTGACGATTGGTTGACTCGTTGGTCGGGGCACATCAGACGAATGAACCCGATACCATATGAACTTGACAACCCAAACCTTTCTTCAACATCTTCCTCTAGGGCAGGGTGTGTTC
>JABGWN010000273.1 GCA_018645535.1 Methanobacteriota archaeon | reverse complement strand
TGACGCCAGCAGAATTTCTTCAGTTCGTAGCTCGTCTCAGAGGCTTGGATAATCTTGAGCAAAATGTTGAACATTGGCTTGATTGGTTTGGACTGCAAGAAAAGCGAGATACAATGTGCAAAGATCTTTCAAAGGGACAACGACAGAAAGTAATGCTTGCTTCTGCGTTTATACACAAGCCAAAACTCTTGTTTCTCGATGAACCATTTGCTAATTTGGATCCCATCTACCAACGTAAGTGCAGAGAGTGGCTTTTGGATCATGTCAAGGACGGAGGCACAATCTTCCTTTGTTCCCACGTTCTTGAAATGGCGGAACGAATGTGTAACAGAATGGCCATTATCAATAATGGAAAGGTTCTGGCAGCTGGCACCGTTACAGGTTTGAAAGAAAACGAAAGTGAGACACTTGAAGATGTCTTTATTCGTCTCGTCGGTCATTCGATTGAAGATGCTGAACGAAATACCGAGGAAGGAGTCTCCAGCGAGGAGGAATGACCATGTCGACAACCACAATCGTCTCTCAAGACTGGGATGAAGTGGTTGCTCGAACGTCAGAGACTACCAAAACTTCACTCGGCACAACATCTGCTGATGTTGTTCTACTCGAGCCTCAACGAGGGTTCGCAGCATTTTCAACAACGTTCCGTTACATGTTCAAAGAGGAATGGAGAGAGAACATTGATTTCGCAAAGAAGCGTCAAGTAGTTCTGTTCCCACTTCTCTTGGCTTTGGTGACTACCATCACCACAATTGGACTTCAGTTCCTTGTTGGAGATTCTGCAGCACAATCTTCAGAGATGGATGAAAAATCCTTCACATGGGATCAATTACGATTTGCCTTGCATCTCCCTTTGTTGATGTTTAGCCTAGGAATGGGCACATTTGCCTTCCGAGGGCGGGAAGCAATTTCTCAACGAGATGGGAACAAAAACCACCTTATCGCTGCACCAGCGATTCAACCGCTACCAAATTCAATGGCTCATTATGCTTTTTTTGCCAAGGAACTGATGTACTATGCAATGCTGATTCTTACGCCGATTACTCTCGGAATGGCTCTCGGGATTCTTCTTGGCCAATTCGATAACAGTGTTTCCACTCCACTCCATTGGTCTTCCCTCCCTTGGACATGGATTGCGATGTTTACAACAATCGCTCAAGGTCTTGCAATATCTTTCCTCGCTTCTTCGTTGTGGATGAGAGGCAGGCCGTATACAATCGTTGGACCAGTTCTTGTCGTGGCCTTAGGTATCATGGCTGGAATTGGATTATTTGATATTGATTTTGGATTATGGGGTCTTGCAATCCAGCGAGAACAAGCAGTATGGATGGTTCTTGCTTCTTTGTTCGGATGCGCAATGATCGGTCTTGTTTCTTCAGTGCTTATTCTTGATGACTTTGAAGCCAAGGTCATCGAACACGATGACATGTTTGAACCAACATATGCCCGATTGAAATTCCTCGGTAAGAGCGATGTTCGATTACTGGTTGCAAAAGAATTCGTTGATTTGCGTCGTTCAGGAGCTCTCAAGAAGATGACTGTTTCTTATTCGATTCCTTTGCTCGTCCTATTGGGAATGGCCTGGCTGGTTGATTTCGCAGAAGCCCCAATTCCAATCAATTTACTTTCATATGCCCCGTTCCTTGGATTCTTTGGATTCAATTTCTATTCATGGCTAACAGCCCTTGACAGTCCTGATTTCATGAATGGATTACCCTTGAGCGTCCCTCAATTGATTCGAGCAAAGGTAGTGGTTTATTTCATTGCAACTTCATGGATTTCCTTCCTCTTCCTTGTCATCATGGCTTGGAGACTCGATGAATGGGGTGCACTCCCAATTGGCCTTATTGTCATGTTTGCAAACTCCATTTACATCGTAGCCCTAACGGCTTTCTTGATGGGATTACGTCCAAACAAAGCAATTTTTGATGGTGCTATCATGACTTGGTTCTGGATCGGAACTGTTCTACCATTGCTTGCTCTGTTCCTTCTCTCATTCACTCAAGGTGACACAGAATTCTATCAGAATTGGCTCAGTCAAGTCCAAGAAGATGGGCTTGATGCACAATCCGTTTCGTTTGATAGTGAACAAATGCGACAAGGATTCTGGGGGATGCTTACAGTTTCTCTTGGACTGATCGGAGCATCTGGTCTTCTCTGGAAACTTATGGACCGACGATGGGGCAAATCAGCCTTTGATAACTAACAACATTGATGAGTCCTCGCCTTTGCCTTTCAATCATGGGTCGTGTCTTCGCAGTATGTGGCATGCCCGGCTCAGGAAAGGGTGAATTCGCTCAAGTCCTTTCAAACAATGAGATTCCAGTTCGTTCCATGGGTGACATGGTTCGGGAAGAAGTTGCTCGAAGAGAACTTGATGTTGCACCCGAAGTATTCGGTATTGTTGCAGCAGATTTGCGCCGAGAATTCGGAGATGATGTTTTGGCAGTCCGCCTTACTGCAGCAGTTGATGAATTGCTTGAAGAAAATTCAATCGTCCTGATCGATGGACTCCGTGGAACTGCAGAGTACGATGTTTTCAAATCAACTTGGGGCGATGCATTCCAATCCGTGGCTATCGTCACTGGAAAGGAAATTCGATTCGCAAGAATGGCAGCGAGAGGCCGTAGTGAAGACGGTGGAACTGCGACGTTTGAAGCTCGAGATCAGCGAGAAAAAGGTTGGGGTCTTGAATCACTGATTGAATCTGCTGATGTCCAACTCGAAAATAATCTAGACCTTGTTCATTTTCAAGAAGAAATTCGAACATGGCTTAACGCTCTGATGTAGCGCCCTTTACATCGTTTTGCAACCAAAGGTTATAGTCGGGCGCAGCCTGTCAAGGAACGCTTGGGGTGTTTGGTTTATGGCAAGGAAGAAGGGTGAAGGCGGTCGAGGTCGTCAAAAAGCTCAACAACGCGCTCAATATGATGAGTTAGACAAGTACCCTGTCATGCCTCCGCATGCCTTTGCAAGAATTGTGCGTGACAAGCGCACGCTGAACATCATTTACCAGATCATCGAACCGCCGATGACAAAGAAAGAGCAAGAGCAAAGAGAAGAAATCATGGATATTTTCATCCGCTCTTTGACTGCTAATATCGAAGAGATAGATGCTAACCCTGAGGCCTACCTTCGCACTGCAATGGATAAGGTCATCAAATCATACGGTATGAAAATCACCAAGAAATCCAAATCCAAGTTGTTCTATTACATCCGCCGTGACCTTATTGGATACGGTCAGATGGACGTATTGATGAACGATGCTAACGTTGAGGATATTTCGCTCGACGGTACTGGCGTCCCAATTTTCGCTTATCATCGTAAATTCGAATCGGTGGAAACAACCGTTGTTTGGGATACAGATGACGAACTTGAATCGTATGTCATTAAACTCGCACAACGATGTGGAAAGCACATTTCAGTTGCAGATCCATTACTTGACGCAACTTTGATGGATGGGTCCCGTATTGTCATGAAACTAGGACGTGAAGTTTCAACTCGTGGTTCTTGTTTCTGTATTCGACGATTCAAGGACGACCCGTTTTCTCCTGCAGATATTGTTGCATTCCGAACCATGTCATCTCTGATGGTTGCATATCTCTGGATCGCCTTCCAGAATGAAGTTCCAATGCTGTTCGTCGGTGGTACTGCTTCAGGTAAGACCACAACGCTCAACGCTATGTGCATCTTTATTCCATGGCAAATGAAAATCGTTTCAATCGAATCCACTCGTGAAGTAAACATTCCTCAGCCAAACTGGGTTCCGGGTCTTACTCGGCAAGGGTTTGGTGGAGAATCCAGTGAGGGTGAAATTGGAGAGTTCGAATTGCTCAAAGCAGCTCTTCGTGAACGGCCAGAATACATTATTGTGGGTGAGATTCGTGGTGCTGAAGCATACGTTCTGTTCCAAGCAATGGCTACTGGTCACTGTGCGTATTCAACTGTCCACGCTGACTCAGTACCTTCTCTGGTCCACCGGCTTGAGAATAAACCGATTGATATTCCTCGAGTTTTGCTGCCTGCACTTGAAGCCTGTGTTATTCAGATTCAAACTCGTATCAATGGACGCCGTGTTCGAAGAACAAAGCAGATTGTTGAGATTGTTGGTATCGATCCAAACTCGATGGAAGTCATTACCAACGAAGTATTCCGATGGGACGTATCATCTGATGATTTCATCTTCAGTGGAAAGTCGTACGTTCTTGAGAAGATTATGGTTAAAATCAACTATTCACAAGACGAGATGCGTCGTGAATTGAGAACACGTAAGCGAATTTTGGAATGGCTTGTTCTCAATGATATTCGTAAGGCTGACCAAGTGTCCCAAATCATTACTGAATATTACGTTCGTCCGAATGAAGTTCTTGCACGAGTCGACGGTCTACGCTGAGGTGTTTCTATGGATTTAACCGCATGGCAACGTATCTGTCATCGCCTTCTTGGCGGTGTGTTCAAAAAACGTGCCCGTGGTGACAAGAAACTTTCGAAGGATCTTGTCAAAGCATCCATGCCAATGATGCCAGAGGTATATCTGGCCACCGTATTCGTGACAACCATTGTGGTTTCCGCAATTGGAATCGGTATGGTTGGATTGTTCTTTGTTCCTGAAATTGGCGTCATTGATTTGTGGGAAAGTCAACAAGACCCTGCAACTCAAGCGGTATGCTTTGAATGGGAATATTGGAATACAGCGCTTATCGATGAATCAAAACCAGGAAATGGTTGCCCTGATTACGATACCAAAGTCTTCCCACCCGCCCTCAAGGTTTTGCTTGTCGTCATAGGATTCGTCATAGTTCCTCTAGGTGCTTGGAAATTCAACAAAGGTGGAGCGGAACGCGAAGCAAAACGCCGTGGCGATATGATTGAGAAATACCTTCCATATGCTGCCTCGTATACTGCTGCAATGGCGGCTGCGAATGCGACACCCGCGAAGATTTTCAGGTCGTTGGCAATGAACAAAGACATCTATGGCGATGTTGCTGATGACGCTGCACTGGTGTATCGCGACGTTACCTTGCTCGGATACGACTTGATTACTTCGATGAAGATGAGTGTCGATCGAGCTGCTTCAGTGTGGTTGACTGAATTCTTCCAAGGTATGGTGGGTACGCTAACTGCTGGTGGTCAACTGAAACTCTTCTTCCTAAACAGAGCAGAACACTACATGCGTGAGAACAGAACTCGCTTACAACAATTCCTTGAATCGATTGCTATGCTCGCAGAATCATACATTGTCGTTGCAGTCGCAATGCCTCTGTTCTTGATTGTCATGCTGGTCATTATGTTCTGGGTATCTGGTTCAGGTGCTCAGATGTCGGAAAGTATGCTCTATGGAATTGTTCTTGGATTCATTCCGATGATTCACGTAGCGTATGCCATATTGGTGTACACATCCAGTAAGGAACAGGATATGTAGGGAGGTGACAAGACTTGGCTCGAAAGAAGAAGAATAAGATTGTCGTCGAACTTGATCTTCCAAAAGACGACAGTACAATGACCAAATTGTATGCTATTCTCTTCGTTTCCATTCTTCTTGGAATGGGTACTGCTGTCATGTGGGCTACGAATTCTGGTTTTATTCCTACGACAAACGGTGAACCAATGTTCACCAACGTGGCCTGTGGTGCTCTTACAGGGGATAATGAAGCATTCAATGGGAACACAAAACCAACCTATGCTCAAAATCAATCCTGCTCTATTTTACAAGACAGTCCAGATCTTGTAACGTGGTCTGATGAACCTTGGGAAGATGTCATTTTCCGCGGTAAAAACTTCGATGTTCCTGGTGTTGATCCTTCGATGACTGGCGGAGAAGTTGTTCTTCAACCACTTACGCTGACGTGTGAAGTTGATGCAAATGAACCAGTATCGTATACAGTTGCAATTCGAAATCGATTTGGAGAGACATTAAAGTCTCATACTGGAAATACGGGAGTTTCCTCTGATGAATGCGGTATTTACATGAACACGATTGATGCTGGAAAACGTTATGAAATCGTTATTCAAGCTAATTCTGAGACGAATTATCTCAATTCCTTTGAGTTTGATATGGAAATCGAATACTACGACGGTATTCCTGCAAACATGAACAACAAGTCTCTCTGGATTGGTCCCGAGCTTGCTCTAGGTCCTGTCAGCCTCCATCCCACCATTTTCTTGAACTTCTTTGGATTTATGTTCTTCTTCTTCCTATGGCCGGCTTCAGCCTACTGGGAAGGTGTTGAAAGCAAGAAGAATGAGATAGAAGAAAAGTTCCCTGATTTCCTCCGTGACCTTGCAGAATACTGGAAGGGAGGTCTCTCTATGACGGTGGCAGTTCAAACACTAGCAACCTCTGAATATGGAGCACTGAATGACGAAGTTAAGAAGATGAGTGACCAACTTTCCTGGGGTATCAAATTCAGTGACGTTATTCTTCAATTCGCAGAACGTGTCGGTACACCTTTGGTCAAACGAGCGATTTCACTGATTTCAGAGGCTGACAGAGCAGGTGGTAAGATTTCAGATATTCTTGTCACTGCTGCAAACGATTCTCGTGAAATTAAGTTCTTAGAAGGGGAACGGAAACGGGCCATTGGGTCCTACATTGCTGTTATTTGGACGTCATATTTCGTTTTCCTTGGGGTTATTGTTGTTCTTTCTACAGTCTTTATTCCAGCGATTGCTGGTTCAAACTCAGGTGATGAGGGCGGAGAAAGCATTGGAAACATGAAGATTCGAAACGTTGATCCTCTCTTTTTCTTGACCATTTTCTATTATGGTGTAACAATGCAAGCAATCGGTAACGGATGTATGGCTGGATTGATGGCGACAGGTCGATTCTCGGCAGGATTCAAGCACTCTGGGATGATGATTCTTGTTGCATTAGTTGTTTTCAATTTCATTGCCTTCTCTCCAGAATTGATCGGTATTACTGGCCTTCCGGGGTTGAATCCATCGATTGGTACGTTCGTTCCTGCTCCACTGACTGGATGATGATCTCATGCGCGATGATGAGGAGGCACAAGTCCACATCCTTGAGATGTTGACACTCTTTTGGTTGTTCTTTATGTCGGCAACCTTCCTCATTCGTGTGAACGTTCCTGATGCTCGTTCAGTAGCCATTGATGCCTCTCTTGAGACAGCTGGAGAAGATGCCTTGATGGCGAGTATGGCGTTACCTGCTGAACTTACGGGAGAGAGTCTTCTCCATGAATATCTTTCACTGGATTCTTTTGATGATGCATGTACGCTGTTACAAGAGATGGTACCAGTTGGAAAAGAAAGTAATTGTTGGCTAGCACAAAACGCCATGCCTGCAACACCTTACGGCGAAGTTGGAACACCAAATGGAGCGACCGTAACCGTTCATCAACTGCTTGTTGTCGATGCTGATGTATGGACAATTAGTCTCGATGTTTGGTCTCGTGGAGGTGTCTCCTGATGCGTCCTCCAGTTCATGATGACAAGGCACAGATGCTCCTTGCAACTGGAGTTGTTTTGATGATGTCCTTGCTTTCTATGGCCATCTTTGGCATAAAACTTGCAGGTATGTCTGTGCCTCATGATGTAGCAAGCGATGCAGTGCTACGCACTTCTGAAGATGTTCAAGAAACTCTTCCTTCCCTCGTACAAGCACGTGCAGAGATATGGTACGATAACGGCGTCTCGTCGATGGAATCAGTTCAAC
Source organism: Methanobacteriota archaeon (assembly GCA_018645535.1). Classification (GTDB taxonomy): domain Archaea; phylum Thermoplasmatota; class Poseidoniia; order Poseidoniales; family Poseidoniaceae; genus MGIIa-L2. The sequence goes on along the minus strand of JABGWN010000273.1, from coordinate 1,047 downwards.
AAGCAATGGATTCTTCACATCAGGATATGCTTCATCACGGTGAAATCACAGGAATCGAAGTGAAACTCATCAATGTAACATTCAACGATTTAGGTTCAGATAGAATTGAAGTCTCAGCAGAATTAGGTATCTCAGATCGAGATGCAATGCTCCTGAAGCCACTACAGTTCGTTATCGAATTGTAATCAACGATTGTGCTCATTCCAAGCTAAATCGAGATAGTGTTCTATTTTCTCAATATCATTGCCCCAAGAAGGATCAACAACAGGCCACGAAGCAATCTTAGCCTTCTCTTGGAGTCCATCTTGAATCCGTCGTATTCTATCAAATCCTGCAAGATAACGATCAGCACGACGGAATGAATGCGCATCTCGTGTGCGTAACATCTCCCGATGCTTCTCTTCAGATTCGACTTGCATAAGCAATCCTACTGCAATTCCACCGCCTTCTCTCCATGCTCGCAGCATTCGCTCACTTGGAACAATATGGACGCCCTCAATCAGGAGATCGATTCCTTCACGACGAGCTCTCTCAATCGTTGCAGTAATGCCTGGTTCAACCGCTTCACATGTCCGTTGCCAATCAAGAACAGGTTCTCCATTCTCTCCTCGAGAAAAAGAAGAACGATGCAATGCAAGATTGTCATCCACATCCATGCATGTTCGCATAATCTCACGAATTGCATCAGTAGAAAGAATACGAGTGTATCCTTTAGCAGCAGCAATCTGTCCAGCGGCAGTTGACTTCCCAACACCTGCTGCTCCAGCGATAATCAGTAAGCGAGGAGCACGTTTACTCATCACCTTTACCGACTCTGTTGCAAGACCAACACGCTCGACCATGAGACTTCTTACAACATCCACCTCATGAGTCTATTGGGTATGAAGAACCAATATGAGTCATCTTCCACGGCAAAGGAATGAACCGAATTGGCTATGTGGCGAACCGTTGTGGATTGCTCATGGACGAGAAGCAGATGTACATTGATGGCCAATGGTGCGCATCCTCAGAGAATAACGCACATGAAGTTCTAAACCCTGCAACAGG
>JABGWN010000272.1 GCA_018645535.1 Methanobacteriota archaeon | reverse complement strand
GGTGCATGGAAAGTCTCGATAAGACACCGCATGGAGTCGATCGTCCTGACCTACGAGCAATGGTTATGATGGCAAATCGCCTTGGTAAGTTTGAACAAATGGATTGGTTAGTTTCTAAGCCTGAACAGGTTCAAGATTCAATGCTTGTTGCAGTAGTTCTAGGGTGTCCTATTGGTGAAAAACGAGTTGAAGAATGGACTAAACGTCTCCAAGAATTAATGCCCTAATTCTATAGAGTTGACCCAGTGGCTTAAATCAACGACCTCTTGAGCATCCCAATGAGTAAAGGGTGGAACATCTTCAAACCAGCGTACTTCGCTAACGACTTTGTCTGCAACTGTCCAAGTATCCCCATCAAAGGGCGTGTGTTCCGAATCTACAGAGACTAACCCGACCCATCCATCTGGATAATATTCAGTATTCCATGAAATCAGCGTACCTTTCCCACCTACTTCTTCCTGAAGTTCTCTCATTAGAGCCTCTTCAGGAGTTTCACCTTCTTCGACGTGTCCACCGGGAAATTCCCATCCCCTGTCTGGATGGCGAACCATCAGAATAGTTCCACCATGTATCACGGAATTCGTATTCGACGATGGAACAACATAGGCCAGCACAAAGGTAGGATTCATCACAACACCTACACTAGATTACGACATTTCTCAAGATAAGATTCAGCCCAGTCTTCACCAGAGGCGACGAGCCTACGAGCTAAGAAGAAGGCTTCAGAAATATTATTTGATTCAATTAAGAGATCTAATTTATCCTTGTCTGGATGAATAAATGCCTCTAGTATCTCTGTAACTGGCTCACTTGAATCTGTTAATTCAACGGTTCTAACGCGACGTGTCAATGATTCCATCTGTTCAAGGAACGCTGTACGATGCTTGAGTTCAGGACCACTCCATGGCTGAGATTCTCCACCATCCATTGAAGTGGTAAGTCTTGATAGGAACTCATCGCGTACAAGCAGATGCGGTCTCAATGTTTGCACATGGTCATAGCAAGACCATGCAGAATCAGTTTCTCCCCTTCGCTCATGCAATCTTCCAAGTTGCATCCACAGTTCATGATTTGAAGGCCGATGAGCCAGAAGATGGCGGCATAATTCAATGAATAAATCCTCGAATCCTTGGATACGTAATTGTTCGATTCGGCGACCAAAAATGATGTTTGCACGCTGATCTCTGAAATCTAAATCTCTGCATCGGTCTGCAAATTCAGCAATCTCTAGGAGAACTTCATCACTTTGTGAATCACCTCCACCGCGTACAACAAGTGCTTCCCACCAGTCATCTGCTGTGAGAGGATCACGAGTGAAAGCTGCCTCAAGCAGTTCAACTCCGTATTCTAGATAATTTAGACTTTTCAATTTCTCAAATTGATCAACATCTCTTCCAAGAACTGTGAATATATCTTCAAGAACAATTCCTAGTCCGTCATTATCGTTGAGTAGTACTTTGATATCTGAAAGGCATCGCCAATTTCTCTCATCGGTAAAATCATGCAAAATAGCTTGTCTTGCATTCTGTTCTGCCCATTGGAAATTGGAATCTGAACGTTCTGGATCGCTCTTGGCTAAACGAACGAACTTCTGGGCTTGTGAACGATATCTATTGCCCAAGTTTCTTCGTGGATGTTGTAGATTATCTCCACTATGCTCTCGCATGGCGACCCTCCTATTGGACACTCTGATAGCCTTCTGGGTTATCTCCGTGATGGATGGTTGCATCGAAACCAACCTTGGATGTTTTGCCATCTCCGTATCTCGACGGGTCAAGACTGGAACCTTTCTGATCACTGTAAATATACGTATCTCGGTCAGGTTGCCACCGAGTAACCATGGCCCATTCAACCCGGACTGGATTGCCAATATCGATGTCTTCATCAACGATTGTAACCATCTTCATAGAGCGGTGACCGGCTAATGCTGCTTCAATTGCTTTCTTTGAATCTTCTTCGTCATGCTTTCGAATCTTTACGACTGCAGCAAGCCATCCACAACCACCTTCGGTCATGTAAACATCAATACAATCAACAACTTCTGAGACTGCATCTTTGATCGTAGGAGCTCGAGGCAATCCCATGAGAGTCTTATGTTCAGCCTCACCCGGGATGAGTGCATGGAAAATAGGTTCATTCCTGTGAAGGACCCCATCGACTTCAATAACGGGTTGTTGACGAACATCATCAACGGTTCCGGTGATATCCACATACGGTCCTTCATCATCGTCTTCGGTTGTAATTCTCCCCCACATTGCATATTCAGCATTTGCAGGAACTTGGATACCGTTTGGTAACGCCACAAGTTCAAGAGATGAATCATAGAGTTTCTTGTGAAGAGCTGCTGCAATCGACAATTCATCAATTGGTTCATCGAATGACATAGCCCCTGCGAGAAGGACGACAGGGTCGGGAGCATTGACAATTGCAATATTCACCTCATGGCCCTTCGCTCTCGCTTCATCGACCATAGTTCTGAGATGGCGTGGTACAAGCCGAACAACAAGGTGAGATTCATCTCGAAGGAATTGACGATGGAAACTCATGTTCCTGCGACCATCAACTTCTGCGATAATTACACTTGCGGACATGTATCTGCCACGATCTTGTGGCCAATGGTGAGGAATAGGTAATACTGTGAGATCTACTACGTCTTGCATACAATCGTAGACAGGTGCATCAGAGGGTGAAACAATAACGGGTTCACTCGGATTCTTCATGGCCCAGGCAAGTGTATCGATGTAAACGTCTGGTTCAATCCCTATTGCTTCACAGAGTCTATCTCTCGTAAGCATGTTGACTGCGATTTTATGCCCATTGGCTTCCGATATGTTATCGAACAAAAGCATAGGATGATTGTGTTCTCTACTGTAGTTCCAGACACCATGAATCAGGCTAATCTCGTCTTGGACGAGCCGAGCGTGGGTTAAATGGTCACGGAATGCCATGAGTCACACCTCAGAATTTCGTTTGTGTATCCTCTTGGTAACGTGCTTGTACTTCTTCAGAGGTTGCGGAAGGTGCAGACAACAAGTCGATTCCGAATAGGACACACAGGAATCCAAGAACGTGGCTTGTTAACAAGTCACTGGTATCAGAAATAAACTCAACCCAGTGGTTCGCAATAGCAAGAAGACCCAAGACAATAGTAATTAATGCCAAAAAAAGTCGCATTGATTGTGGAATCATATCTCCACTACGGGCATCCTATTTATGATGTTATTCTTCGGTTGCTTTCTATGAATATTTCAGGCCTATCAAACGGCGACTTGATATATGAAAGCAAAGTCGCAAAGTTGCTCGAATGAGGGATTATCATGGGTAGAGGACTGTTTGCAGGCGCCAAGATGGCTAAGGATCGACAAAAATTCCGCTGGTCGGACCGTCGT
>JABGWN010000271.1 GCA_018645535.1 Methanobacteriota archaeon | reverse complement strand
GATGGTGGACTCAATCAAATTGTTTTGATTAATGATGCCCGGATCTCAAAGGATCCAAGCACATCATTCGAGATAGAAAAAGCGCCTCGTCTTAGACTTGACACGCTTGTTGATGGAACCACGCGACTTTCCCTTGTCCTTACAGATGTTCAACTCAGTGAATCGTTAGGGAACGGGCCCAATGTTGGATTCAAAGTAGAATCCTTGGGCCCAATACAACTTTTCACAGGTGAAGCTTACAATCTGAGAGTGATGGTTAAGAATACACTTCATTCGATTGTAGACCCACAATATCATGAAATTTGGCTAACAGATTACACGCTTAACAGAGCATCAGGTACGCTTGATGAATTCATTGGAATCTCACCCTATCAGAGAGCGAGTGGGATCGATGGATTCACTGTAGAAACTCAAGACTTAGCACTTTCATTGGAAATAGACGTTCGTCGAATGGTGGTGAACGGATGAACGAACTCCAGCGCAATGAAGAAGCAGTCTCTGCTGCAATCGCTACAGTTCTGTTGTTCGGAGGAGTGCTTTCAATCATCAGCATCATGATGGTTACAATGATACCTGTCATAGAAGAATTAGAAGGTAGTGTCGAACGTCATGATATGGCTGCTCAAATGACACAATTCAATCAACAGACAACAAACCTTGCAGAGCAGGGTATGCCAGGAGACATGGTGACGCAAGAATTTGTTCCAGTAGATGGGTCCCTTGAATGGGATGCGATACGTAGCGGAATGTGGTATTCTTCGACTTGGGAGGACGAACATTCCTTTCGAATTAGAGACGTGATTGACTTTGATGATGAACTGCAATTGCGCCATTCTGAGTCTATGACTAGTTCAGTCTGTTTCTCAGATATGCGTCTCGGTCCCGACCGACCTTTCCACTACACGGCACCAACATGGGCAAACTCGGTGATACTCACAACTAAACCAGGGCTTAGTTTCCCCCTTGGCCCGATTGAGATAGATTTACTTCAAAGCCAAGTTCTTGTTGAAACAGCGAAATTATTTGTTGATGATATAGCCCAATGGGATCTCAATGGTGGAGACTACAAGATTGAATCAACTCAGGAACTTGAAGTTTATTGGATGAACAATGGAACAGGTTCATCTGAGATTCAAGCAAGTGATGCGAGTGCGAACGGAAAAGGTCGTTCTTGGGCCCTTCCTCTGCCACAAGGCACTGTAAAACTAAATATCGTATCTGATGATCTCATAATGATTAACGGAAATGGTAAATTCGGTTCATTCACAGAAGTTGCAGTACCATCTGAGTTACTCAACGTCGAAACGTCGTGGTCAAAATCTTTGACACTGGATAGCGCTCAAGTCCTTCACCTCACAACAACGGCAGATGCCCAATTAATGCTCTCCTTGGACACATTAGAAGGAGCAACTGCGTGGAAGAGTAATACTGGTACGCTCCACGGGACCTCATTCATACCGCCATCGCAAGAAGGTTACATTGTCCTTACAAATCCAAATGCTGTGTCTGCTACTGCTACATGGAGAGGAAACGGCATCACGCTTGCAGCCATGAGTTCCGACCGAGTCCAATGGCCTCCATCAGGGATTACAGGAGCCGCAACAATAAATTCTGATTTCCCTGTAGGAATCCAATGGCAAAGTCATTCCGAAGCAAATGGAGTCTTCCAGATTGGAGCGGTTGATACTGGCATGGAATCAGGAAAAGAATTTCACATCAGTACAGCGCAGACACTCAATCTTGAACTAAGGTCAAATGGACAACAGACCCTCTTTAACGCATCCAACCAGGTTTCCAACAATACTATTCTGAATCAAGGAAGCACGATTGGAATACCTCTTGAAGATGAACATGTATATCTCAATACAACGGAAGGTTACGGGATGTACGCAACTGCCGTAAATGGTACAATCGGGCTCATGCAAGCCATGAATGATGGTGAAAGAAGATGTGTTGATGTTAGCGTTACAGCCTCGGGCTGGGTCGATTTGAAAATGCCATGGGAAAGCATGGGTGGGCGGAGTATCATCGATATGCAAACAGCATGGCAAGCAGGAACCTATCCTGCAAGCGTCCACATGCAAATGTATGGAATGGTTGTTGAAGAACCATACACCCCAATTGGCAGTGCATGGATTATGCAGATTTCTCGTTTCACCTACGCATTTGATTCATCCGTAACTGGGATGGAGGTGGCGATGACTGGAGGAGCCGTGGTAACAAATCATCCGGAATTCAATCCTACTGTGATTGTATCTCCCTCTGATCGTGGGGGCCCTGGCCCTAGGTTTGCTGCTACAATTCCATCCCTACACCCAACATCCGACTCATCAGTCGGAGGGGGAAATTTATTGATGGAAGTGACCCTCTCCAAAAGAACCAGTCTTGCAAGTGATATCGCTTACGAAGTCCGAAGAGGATGGGCTGAACCCTACGGTGAAGCGATTGCTTTAGCTTCCACAGATGGACTCGAATCAAGCCTTGATTGGACAATTTATCCTGGTAGACTTGACCTACTGACCGATTATGTTGGCTGGGTTCCCGACCCAGGATATGGCACCTCAGAAGCAATCTGGCACACAGCAGGAGAACCGATCCAATTTTCATTACAAATATCCTCGCTGGATGCTTATGTCTCAGAGGTGATTGCTTGAGACAATCACAAATTCAGCGTAGAACTGAAGCAGCAGCAACGGAACTTGGCTATGTCTTTACATTTTTACTTGGAGTATTGCTCCTTACAATGTTTAGTCTTTGGATTTATGATATCGAAACGGCAACTCGTGAGCGATGGAATGAGGAAGCAATTGACGCAAATATGAATGACTTAGCTGCAGCAATTGAGCGTACAGATGCAGCAAGTCGTATTGACAACACATCGTATGCAGAGAGAGTCTACTGGAGAGCGACTGAAGCAGATGAATCCCAATTTACTCTCGAATTAACTGATACGGAGTTGATTTTGTATGATGGTGGAGGAGAACTCGACACGGAACGATCACTCTCAGGAACAGGAGGAGCACCACACACAGGAATGGTCGAACTCGCAGGCGTAGAGTACATTTGGGTGGTCCACTATGAAGGTGAGATCACATTGAAACTCGATCGGCCAATGTTCTAACGGCCCATGACTGCAGCGTGGACTTGAGCTTGCACTTCTCGCATTCGAGTTCTTGCTCCCAATTCACGGAACACTGCGAGTGCTCGTTGTAGATATTCCATTCTTCGTTGTCGATCTGGAGCAACGCCACCAAGTTTGGAGAGTAATTCTCCTATTTGCATTCTCAAGTCATTTGCTTCTGCGATGATGAGTGCTTCACGATATCGCTCTAAAGCATCTTCACTACGCCCACTGTCCTCGAGAACTTCTCCAAGCAGTATGGTGATTTCGACCAAGGAAACAGGATCTCCAGCATCGGACATTACGTTCAATGATTCTGAATAATGATGCAGAGAAGTTTCTGAATCGTTCATTTTAGCATGATATCGACCTAACAATGCTTGAGCTCGAGCGTGTAGGAGAATATCTTCACCCGCGTCCGTTCGCTCGAAAACTTCGAATGCATGTTTTCTTGCCCTCTCAACCTCGCCAAGGTCAAGCAGAGCTCTACCGAGAATAATCTGAGCGCCGAGTAAGGATTCATCATTCGAAAGGATTGCTTCAACTTCTGAATATGCTGCTAAGGCTTTGGATTTGTCATTCTTTCTTCGGTACAAATAACCCATGTTATTGTAGGTTCTTGCTGCACCTTTTGAATCGCCTAGTTTAACCTGAACTTCGAGTGCTTGCTTGTGAGATTCCAGTGCTGAATCAGTCATTCCTTGTTTCATTGCGATGTCAGCTTGGGAGCCAAGAATTTCAGAAAAGATAACTTCAGAACCTGCAGATTGCGATGCTGAACTTGCATGTTCAAAAATTGCAGTAGCTTGTTCAAATCTGCCGAGCATGAGTAAAATATCCCCTTGAAGTTGGAGCATAGGAGCAAGTGTCTTCGGTTTGAGGCCGTCAGTATTGACATCCTCAATAAGGTTCAGAAGTTCAAGATGGCCTTGGGAAACAATGTCGCGACCAAACTCGACAATCTTGGAAATGGCTTCTTGTTGGTGATCAGATGCAAGTTCATGGTAAATCTGTTCCAATGTCGCTTCCGAACTTTTTGCTTGTTTCGCATAATATGCTGCACAACTGTTGTGAACTTCCTTCTTGGTGGGTTCATCGAGACTCTGTAACAAAAACTCTCGAATTAAGTCGTGCACGTCGAATACATCTGTGTCAACTTGTCTAGCCAATCCTTGTTCAACTAAACTGCCCAATACATCAACATCGAGTTCGTGAGCAAGTAATGCTTCAAGTGTGACTGATTCCCTAAAGATTGAGAGAACTGTCAGTACTCGTTTTTGTTCCGCAGTAAGTTTAGAGAAAATTTCCTTTGTGACATAGTGTTCGAGGGTATCGTGGAATGCCCCTGCCGAAGCACCTCTGTTAATTAATTCCAGAACCAGTGGATGACCTCTGGATAAGCCGTGGATGTGGAGCCATTGTTCAGTAGATAGGTCATCGAATCCTGAGAGTATGTGACGTGCTGAATCTGAATCCAGACCATCGAGTGGTAAGACAAGACTCGTAATTCTACCCTCAGCGTCCTTTGTCGGAACAACTGGCTTAAATGAACGAGAGAAAATTACCAACCCAATTGATTCTTCACTTCCCAATAAACCAAGGGTCATCGATTGAATGGTTTGGAATAATATCGGATCTGAGACTTTGTGGAAATCATCGATTACGATGAGTGTAAGAGTATTTTCCAAGGAGTCTACTAAAATTCGTGCTGCATCATCAGGCTTTGGCACCGGTGTTGCAGCAAGATAATCCGAAAATGATGAATCTCCTATGTTGAGTAACCAATCAGCAATTGCTTCGAACATGGCTCGAGAACCTTCCCAATCTTGGCATCGATGATACAAAAGATTCCTTCGATGCATAAATCGTTCAATCAATTTAGCAGCAATCGTTGTCTTTCCAATACCTGCAATACCTGGTACGAGAAGCGTTGTAGCCCTTGCTTCAAGTAAATTAACCATGTTATCCAGTTCTTTTTCACGCCCATAGAAATGACGTAATCTTGGAAGATCACCAAGGGACGTTACCAGTTGTTTTTCAACCTGTTTCGATAAATCTCTCTCAATCAAATCTTCTGTGAGGGGACGGACATCGAGAATCAAATTATCGTCAAGATATCGAATGATATCGACGGGCCTCATAGTAAATGGTAGTACTTCATGAGAAGATCCGAGTGTTGTTGTCAATGCGTCACCATCGGGACCAATACAGCGGAATTGGAAATGACGAAGTCGTTCCCAAGTATCCTCGGCAGCAATAATTCCAGAGTCTGTTAAAAAGTAGGCTTTTCGTTTACGGCTTACACCATGAACGTGTGCTTGCCGTTCAACGAGTAGACCTTGATCCCTTAGTCCAGATATTGCACGAGGTACATTCGAACGGGCAATTGCAACTGCGTTAGCGATTCCCATTTGGGACAGAGAAAATGGAACTTCCACTTTCTCTTTGAAATCTGCATAATCAAGCAGATGCAACAGGATTTTTTCCTGTACCCCAGGTTTGGCAATCATCAAATCCACTCCTTACTTATTGAGAAGGTGGTTGGAAATTCGGATCGGGAACCCATTGATTAGATTCCTGATCCCAAAGCCATCCAGGATGTTGTCCAGACGCAGGAGTAGTGTCTGCTTGTGTGACCGGTTCGATTGCAACTGACTGGGGCTGTTGTGCCGCTGGTAATTCTACGACATCCTTTCGGCCCCATGCATATGGGTCTTCTTCAGCAACAGGTTCTTGTTCAACTCCAAACGTTTCTTCATCAATATCTTCGAACTCAATGAAGAAGTAACCTACTGCACCGAGTAAGACAAGGGCTGCAATAACCAGTCCAATGATGAGGAATAAATTTCCACCATCATCTACTTCACCTACGGCGACATTAAACGAAGTCGGGTCATTTGTACCACCGTATGTTTGTCCATCCATTTGGAACTTGATTTTACTTGAAGCATCATTCAAATCTTGTTGTGTGAGTTCCATTGACCAAATACCATTCTCTCCAACAACAACAGATTTGATGAACGACGAACTTGAGATTGAACGTGCTTCAATTCTACTTCCAGGCAATCCTGTTCCGTTGAAAACTGCAGGATTATCGGATGTAACTGACTCACCAACATCCATGCGTTGAGCTTTGAAATCGATACCTCTTACCAAGAATGTTACACCTTCTGAAAACACGACTGAATCTTGTTTGTCAGTAACGATGAATCGTACATTTTCTATCGTCCAATCAGCAATTTCTTCATCAGTACGTGATGAAGCTGGATCGTATCGAGCCACACCGTCCTCATCAATGATGACGTACACTGGATGGAAATTATCAGCCGGATCAAGTGCATCATCAACGAAATCGATACTCAATTCACTAAATCCACCATCTGGGTCTGAGAAGTATTCTTTCAAATCAATTGATGCTCCAGAACCACATTGGTTTTCTGAGGTTGAACCTATCACACAGAAAATGGTCACTGTATTCTTCCAGTTTGTTCTATCGAACTGTGGTGGAATATTGTTTTCATCTGTAGGTTTGTCAATGGTAATACGTACAACATCTGCGATCGAGTAATCTTCACCATCGTATGCCTTAACAAGAATTTCATATTTATTTTGGTGGTCAAGTTTACTTGTATCCCATATCGCAGTCCATGAATAACCAGGTCCGGTCTTTGTAAATTGAGTAACAGGCCCAGGACCATTGTTGAGAATCAATCCGCTTGCAAGGTCTGTGATTGTGATCTCTACACGAGTGATTGTTCCATCGGCTCCGTCGCTTGCAAATCCAATTAACGTAGTGTTCGTTGCTGCACGTACCGTTTCAGTACCATCTGGCTCCAATAAGTCAACGACTGGAATTATGTTGTCGTTAACTACAATCACAGTTCTCGTTTGAATAACACAAATGTCTTGTTCATCATCGCAGTAATCGCTGTCGCTTGCCCAAACTTCGAAATCATATTCACCGGATTCGAGTTCATCGAAGTTCCACTGATATGCCCATGCAACTGAACCATTGATGGCGAAGTGGGAACTGTACCCATTAGGTCCACTTACATCGAACCAGATGTCTTGGATATCAGATCCCCAAATTCCCGAATATGGGTCGGTAGCTGTACCTGTGAAGAGGATTTTACCGTTCGTATGTGTTGAACCATCAAGAGGCTCGTTGAGGTATAATGTCGGTGGGACGAGGTTTAGTTTGAATTTACGGACTTCGACTGGGGAATAATCAAGGCCGTCGTATGAGCGAATTCTGAAAGTTACATCGCTTTCTCCTTCAGGATGAGCAGAGAGATCCCATTCAAAGGACCATGACTTGAAGGGGTGGTTATCCATCGTCAATTCACCATTTGCTCCAGATGTATCGACGGCATAGTACCAATCTGAACTGCCAGGTGGTTGAATCTCAACACGATTTACAAGACCAAATTGAAGATTGTAGGCAAGGAAGTCTGTTTGACCTCCTAATTGCCCATCCCATGCTGAACCAGTGATTACTGCATTGATAGCAAACGAATCCCCATCGTACTGCTCAACAGTTACGCCAGGACGAAGGTTATCGAGGTTAATGATGTCATCAACTGCACCACTTAACACGAAGTCAAACTCTTTCTTACCTTTGTTGAATTTGTACGCCTCGACGATGTAGAATGGTAATTCTCTGCCATTGACGCAATCGGTATCAGCATCGTCGACGAAGGTGTCACCATCGTTATCATATCCGTCAGAACAGGTGTCTTCTGTAAGTACAATTGGGTTGCCAGTTCCATCATCAGAACCTGGTACAACAACATCGGATTCACCTACGAAGTGATTCCAATTTCGATCCAGTAGGAAGTCGGATGGAAGAGAAACTTGTTGAGTAAACCCGAATGCATCTGTTGTAAGTTCATAGATAGGAAGTCCTGTTGCATCTTTGATGATGACTGTTGCGCCTGCTACGTTACTGTTCTTGGCTTTCACTTGATAACGTACAAGTTCACCTTCTCTGACTTGAGAACCCCAAGCCGAATTTTGGTTTTGAACGTGCACTTTTGTAGCGTCAAAGTTCTGTAGATCTGCGAAAGAGAAGACGGTAGAGTTGTTGACTAGTTCAATAGCAAGAGGCATATCTCGAGGAGGCATGATGCTTGTGTCAGGAAGCAACAAACACTCTGATTGGACGTAAGGGCATTCGGCCCCTTCCCATGAGAGCATAACTGGGTGTGCATAGCCGCCCTTAGCATCAGGGATGTATTCAGACTGAACTGTTACTCTTGATTCTGAAATATTGTAAATTTGTGTTGCATTTGTCCAAGTGTTTCCGGAGAAGTAACCAATTGAACCGAATTTAGAGCCATACTTATCGTCAAAATGACTGATGTTGGCGGCAAACTGGCCAGCTTCTATTGCGTTGTCTTGAACATTAACAATCGAACCCTTGATCCGAATTCCGTCACCTGCGTTGCCTGTAACAGTATTACCGACGATTGTAGCAGATGCCATGAAAATATGGATTGCAGGGCATTGGAAATCTCCACCATACATCCATACTGAGTTACAAACACCAGTATTGTTGGCAATGAGATTATTGGCAATATAGGCTCTGTTTGGAGATGGGCTAGGATAGTTACTTCCGCTATCTTTGTAGAGATATTCACCAACCTTGATTGGTTCTTTAGCGATATCAGTAACTGTGTTGTTTTCAAGTTCTACATCAGAACTTCCAAATATCCAAAATCCATTGAAACCAGTAATTGGACCGATGGTATTTTGATGAGCACTTACAGTTGAATCACGAATACCGAATCCAGAACCTTGTGCTGCCCCTGAAATGGTATTACCTGTTGCAGAAATGATTGAACCGTCGTAGGCAGTGATACCTGCTCCGTCGCCAGTCGTAATTTGATTGTTATCGATGTAGAGTGTGTGAGAGTAATCACCAGTAGTTTTGTGAGAGTTAGTGTCGATACCATTGCACTTAACATCGAGTGAGGAGTTACCAAATGAACCCGATGATCCTCGTAGGAAAACACCCTGTGCGTTATCCTTGATATCGAGGTTATCTAGTTCAATAAACGAATCTTCAGAGTAAATCAAACTGATTCCGTCTTCACATGATGCATCTGCATCTCCTGTAAACTCGGAACCACTGATACTGAACTTTGAAAGAATACCTGCGCCGGCACCAAATGCTTCCACACCAGGTCCGTTGTAGCCCAGTCCGTCAACACCAAGGGTAAATGTGGAATCACGGATTGTTGGTGCAGCAAGGTCGATGGCAATCACGTTCGTTGTGTTGATATCACTAAAGCCAAGGTTGTCCGCAGTCACCGATGAACCCTCAAAAACAAGTGCTGCATATTTCACAACCTGCAACGAAGCGACGTAGACTGGTGTTCCGTATGCTTTGTCGAATTTAACGTGGGAAAGACCAGTTGAAGCTTGGTTGATTGTGTTTCGCACGATGACACCTGAGCCGCACGCAGCATCAGGGTTGTTTAACAAATTGTTACCTTGAACACTGCAACGCCCGACTGCGGAAGTGTCAGCAGGAGCAAGCCAATTCAAGCGAACTGGAGAAGATGCACTGGCTTGACTGGCACCACATGATGCAGAACCTGCGCAAATCGCCCCTTCAACATCGATGAGGTAACCTGCTGGGATGTTTACGGTCGTACCAGCATTGATCACCAGTTTGGCGCCTTCTGCGATGACAACGTCACCGCTTAGCGTGTGTGTACCACTCCATGTTTCCGTTGTGGTAATCGTTCCACTGGATGTTTCGTTTATCGCACTTACTGCTGGGACAGTCACTAGACCCATTAGCAATGAGGTTAGGAGCAATCCTACCAAACCAACACTTTTTCCTGTATTTTTGAAACTCATTTCAATTCCTCTAAACAGTCGGAGAACCTGAACGAATATAATACTGCGCCCATGCCGACTGCCATAATAATATCAATAAAGGTTTAAAATATCATAAAATACCAGTTTATAGTATCATTTCAATACTAAAATATCAAAAATAAGGCGGGTTTGAGGTATCAAATAGAGCAAATTTGGCTTAGCAGTCTATGTTAGAAGGTATTGCATCCATCCATGCCTTTGCGTCGAGAACACCATACCCTTCCCGTGAATCATGGGTCATATCTGGTGCGAGAGAAGAGGCCAATGAAGATTTGACAAGTTCGATACAATCGGTTCCAGATTCATTCGTTCTTTTCAATTCAGGATATTCTTCAAGAATAAGAGCTAATGCACCTGCAACAAATACAGTTGCATCAGATGTTCCGCTTGAGGAATACCATTGATCATTCATTCCGGTTGAGACAATAGAAACTCCTGGAGCAGTCAATTCAGGTTTCTGATTCGGATATTGACGTAGATTTCCATCTGAATCTATTTGCTCACCAGATGACGATTTAGACCAGACTTCAGTGAATCGATCAGAAGCGCCTACAGTAATGGCGAGAGGTACATTTCCTGGAGCACTCACGTATCCGTCATCGGAAGTACCACCATCATTTCCTGCAGCTGCTACAACGTATATTCCAAGATCGAGGGCTTGTCGGGTTGCTGAAACGGTTGCGCCCTCCCTCGAGGCTTCCTGATTCTGCTCTCCACCTAAAGAAAGTGAAATAATATCTGCTTCAAAATCAAAAATACACCAGCGAATCGCAGAAGCGACTCTCGATTCAGAACCTGTGTTATCATCCCCATCTGCACTCAGAGCAGCGGCCATCCCTAAGGAGACTCCTTGTGCGATGCCGTCTTGATAGCCGGAGGAAATCAAGAGACCTGCCATAAGAGTGCCATGTGAAATGGATCCGTAATCGATGGGAGATAGTTCACTGCCAACAAAATCCTTGAATTCAACTGTAGAACCTGCAAGCGCAGAGTGACTAAGTGAAATTCCGGTATCAACCATGCAAAGTCTGACATCATCTCCTGTCAATCCATCTTGTTGTAACTCACGGATGTTTGTGTCCTCAAACGCCCACTCTGATGATGGAGGTGGTAGTTCTAAGAGCAACAAATCAGATTGCCATAATACGACGATAAGAGCCATTACTAGAGCAATGAATGTACCTGATATCACTGAGAATGTTCTTCTCGGTCGAATCGACACAGAATCGGGAATAACTGGCGCCCATCCTGTTACTTCAGCTCTCCATTGATCTTGGAAACCGCGCGTACTCGGGTCAATCGCAGATAGAATCCGAGGCTCACCAGGTTCAGGGAGCAACTCTATTCCACGAAGTTCTTCCATCTTCCTCCCTCTTAGGTGGGGCTCTTATGGTATCAAACCTTGTCTTATGACGTATCAGAATCGAGTGCCTGAACCACCACGAGTCTTTGCGGCCTTGATTCCAAAGTAAAGGATAATGAAGATCAATGCAATGATTGCGATGATAATGATGGAACTATCTTCATCATCAGAACCTTGTACAACGTATTCAATTCCGAAATCTTCCTCAGGCGTGCTGGTTGTGAAATTAGCATCATCACCATTTACTTCTGCTCGGATATCGTATCGCTCAATTCCTTGAGATGCTGCAGGCAATGAGAACTCGAAGTCCTGTGTGCTTAGAGCAGCAACTGAGAGTGTTAGATTATACTCTTCACCACTTGTCTTTGGTGTCAGATAAACGGTTACTTCACTCGCCGATCTTAGTCCAGAGTTCTCGATTACGATTACAACAATGTTCGGATCAACATCTGCATAGTTATTGCTTCTCGAGAGAGTCTTGTCATCATCAAACGACAAAGAGATACGGGCAGATTCAACTGTGATTTCAACATCTTCAGATAGTCCATCTTCACTAGTAATTCGTACTGTCATCAAGACTTCTCCACTTTCAAAGGATGCATCAGATGAAACTGTGAATGCTAGGTCTCGCAAGTTATCCTTAGCGATGGTTGTAACACCATTCATTGGAGCAACTGTCCAGCCATCAGGTAGGTTGTCAAGAACTTCATAGGTAAACGAATCATCTCCATTTCCATTGTTGTTAATGGTCAATCCTGCAGTAGTTGAACCAGCAGGTGATACACCGACCGTTTCTGTAACTTCAGTTGTGTTGAATTCAAAGTATTGAGGAACTGCAACATTGAG
>JABGWN010000270.1 GCA_018645535.1 Methanobacteriota archaeon | reverse complement strand
TCCATTCGGGTCAACTCTCCAATCGGTTGTTGATTCAATGATTGAAGATACAGGAGTGCTTGGTGTATATTCTAGCGAATCAACAAATGAGTCAATCTGAATGGTCGATGCAGTCTCTGATTGAAGGAGTTGCAAAGCGATTGTAAGCCGATCTCCATCTGAACCTGCCCATTGATCGCCATAGATACTTGTTGCAAAGATCATGTTGCCAATGGAAGATTTTGTGATTGGCATCATCTCTCCCTCCCAAAGATATGGACTGCGCAGGTGGCTCCTGAGCCACCTACATTGTGCGTCAATCCAATTTCTGCATCACGTACTTGTCGTGGTGCCTCTACTTGATGTCGTAATTGCTTGAAGACTTCGACCGCTTGTCCAGTACCTGTTGCTCCAAGAGGGTGGCCTTTAGATTTCAGTCCTCCACTTGCATTTATGGTGACATCGCCTTCATTGCGTCGACCTTGTCCATTTCGTGCAAAGAGTCCTCCTTCTCCACGACCAGTAAATCCAAGGTCTTCTGTGGCGAGAACTTCTGCAATTGTGAAACAGTCATGGACTTCAGCCAAGTCGATTTGGCTAGGTTGAACATCGGCGATGGAGTATGCTTTTTGAGATGCTAATTGTGTCGCTCGTAGTTGTGTCAAACTCGGCCTATCGTGCAGGGCCAATTTATCAGAACCCGCACCTGATCCTTTGACCCATATTGGAGTATCAGTGAACTGATGAGCGAGATGGTCTGCAACGAGAATTACCGCTGAAGCACCGTCGGATGTTGGGCAGCAGTCGTAGAGGGTGAGAGGATCTGCAACCATAAATCCAGAACGAGCTTTCTCAAACGAGACATCTTTTCGCAAATGGGCCATTTCATTGTCAAAACCATGCATATGGTTCTTCACTGATACATGGACAAGGTCATCATGTGTTGATTCAAACTCGTGAAAGTAACGTCGAGCAGTTAATGCATAGGTCCCTGGAAAGGTAAGGCCTGCCAAACGTTCCCATTCAGTATCTCCTGAGACGCCAAGCCAGTATCGCTTTCTTTCGGCCGATAAATCATTCATTTTTTCAATTCCACCCGCAACGACAATATCTGCTTGTCCACTTTTAATCGTCATCCATGCGTCTCTAAGGGCGAATCCAGACGATGCACATGCATTTTCAACACGTCGAACACTTACTCCATCCATACCGGAATGCTCGGTTAAGAGAGCTGCTGTATTGCCTAATTGTGATCCTCCAAAAGCAATACTGCCGATGAACGCTTCATCAACCATGTTGGGTAAGCAATCGTTGTCAACACTGGAAAAAGCCTTCTCTATCGCCTCTGACCACATGCCTTTGAGGCCTAATGGATGGTTGCCAAATTTTGTTTGACCAGCACCGACCATTGCTACATCGACCATGACGTTGCGAGGTCAAACTAGCATTTGATTGAGTCGGTTCATTCACCCGCAGGGTTCATGAATGAAAGGCGATAGGCCGTAACTATGCTGCGCCAATGTAAGAAGCACGGCCACTTTAGTGGTACGAACTGTCCTGTATGTAACGAAGAAGGAAAATTCATCATGAGCGATCGAGAATCTGGGAGCCTTGGCCGTATGCTTGCTCTCGTTTTGAGACACGCTCCAGAGAAATTTAGTGTCGAAATGGACATCAATGGATGGGTAAGTACTCGTGAACTCGCTGATTCAATTTCAGGACAACGCCGTCATTATCACTGGCTACGCGGATGGCATTTCGAAGCCATCGCTAATGCGGATGAAAAAGGACGTTATCAAGTCGAAGGCGAAATGATTCGAGCCACCTATGGTCATTCAATTGAAATTGAACTCGACTTACCTACAGATGATATTCCAGAGGCTCTTTACTGGCCTTGTGAACCAACAGAAGCAGATGCAATTGTACAATTGGGTATCACATCAGGAACCAGAAACCACATTCACTTGTCCAAAACCATTGTCAACGCTTTGGAAGCAGGACATGTCAGAATCAGCCGCCCTACAATCATCGAAGTTGACACAGTTCGTGCTGTTGCTGATGGCCACACCATTTACCGTGCTGGAACAACCGTCTATCTTACCGATGAAGTTCCACCAGAATACTTGTACAAAGTCGGCGAAGACGATCCAATGATTGTTGAAACAGTTTCTCGCTGGGAACAAGAAGAAGAAGAATGATTACTTCTTTGCACCACAAGATGGGCAGAAGTCGAGGTCACTTTCGAGTAGTTTTCCACAGTTCTCACACACGTGAACTCCTAGTAGAATCGATTGACTCTTTGTTGCAGGTGGTGCCGGATGGTCAGCCTGGATTTTCGGATCAACGAGCATCATTGGATTGACGCCCTGGCTTTGTAACTCGCGATATCTATTTGCGAATATAATGGCTTCTTGGATGGCCACTTCAAGTTGGAAAAGTCGTTCATCACGCTCTTTATTGTCTGCGATTTCAGATGCAGCATCGACTTCAGCTTGTAGATGTCGAAGGAAGGCATCGAGTTTTGGTTCATCATCGCTCATGGCTGACTCAACGAGAGCAGCCTATTGAATCCTGTGTTTTTGTAGGCATCCTCATGAGGTATTGATGCCTGCAATATTCATGGGGAGACGAATTGTGGTCAAATTTGGTGGGGCTCTCATCACCAAGAAAGACGAACAATCCGTTGCTCATCTCCAAGTCATCCGAAATCTTTGCTCCGTCATCAAGGCCATCACAGAAGAAGGTATTCAGGTAATCATTGTTCATGGAGCAGGTTCGTTTGGCCATCTAAAAGCGAAACGCTGGAGATTAAACGAAGGCTACCTTCCAGATTTTGTACTCTTAGATGACGATTCTTCATCACAACAAGAAGCAGTTGATGATGTTCGAAATGATATGTTAACGCTTAATGCAATTGTTCTTTCAGAATTAAAACACGTTGGACTCAATGCCTTATCGCATCCTCCTCATGAATGGGCTTCGAATTTAGGACCGCAATTTTTAGGAGATCTTGCACGCTTCAATTCTGATGATATCGATACGATTCACGTTACCTTTGGTGATGTGGTCAATGTCGATGATGAAACTCAATTTGGTATTTTATCAGGTGATGATATTGTTGCAAGGCTCTCAATGGAATTACCCAATATCGAATCACTTGTCTTTGCAATGGGTGGAGTCGACGGTCTACTCAAAGTCCCTCCACATCTTGCTACGGATGAGGATTTGATTGAAATGTGGTCGCCTGAAGTCTCCTATGAAGGCCTTCATCAAACCGATATCGATGTTACGGGCGGTATCGGTCTGAAGATACAGCGAGGCCATTTGGTTGCAAAAAGCGGAGTAAGCGTTCATTTGATCAATGGTGAATATCCTGAGCGTATTCTTAATTTGGTTCGCAATCAACCATGGAAAGGTACGACGATCTTATCATAAGGTGATACAATGGATTTTGCAATATACTCACTCGGAATTATTCTTGGATTTGCCGTAATTCGCTGGCTTACTGAGAATATTAAATTCCACATTCGCAACAATTCCGTATGGGTCCATCATTGGATTTTGGCATTTGTGGCCATGATTCCCTTGTTCTTTTTTGAACTAGATTATCCTCTTTTATGGGGTATTCTTACAGGAGTTGCTCTAGAAGGGCTAGGTCGTAAGAACTGGTCAATTCGTAGAAAGTAGGACTGTATTCTTTCCAAACTGAGGCGAACTGTCTATGTATTGGGTGCTGAAAGACAGGTTGGGGCTCATATGTCGAACTATGCATCAGGAGAAGTTCCAGAAGCTCCTATTGATGAGCAGGCTGCTGGTTTGATGGCATCATCGACTGTTGATGAGACCCAAGCAACCATGATGGCGGAAGCCGTCTTACAAGTTGATGAGAACGATATCGTTGTAGGTCCAATAAGTAAGGCTGACAGTCACTATGGCCCAGGTTCGTTGCATCGTGCCTTTAGTATTCTTTTGTTCGATATGGACAACAGACTGCTCTTGCAGCAACGTGCACATGACAAGATCACATTTCCAAGTGTTTGGGCGAATTCCTGTTGCTCTCATCCTCTTGCAAGTGCAGAAGAGATGACTGAAGAAAATGCAATGGGCGTGAAAATTGCTGCAGTTCGTAAACTCGAACAAGAATTAGGAATTAATCCTAATTCAGTCCCCCTTGAAAATTTCCATTTCATAACGAAAATGAAGTACTGTGCTCGTATGAATGCAGAATGGATTGAGCGTGAAATTGATCACATACTTATGATTCAGGCTGATGTAGAAGTACACCCCAATCCAAATGAGGTTGCAGAAGTTCGTTGGGTTGATGAGAAAGAACTAGAACAAATGCTTGTAGCAGAAGATTCTGATGATGTAATTGCTCCATGGTTCCGTTGTATTGCTGCAAGAGTCATGACAGAAGATTGGTGGAAGGCTATTGGCGATGAAGATGCATGTGCGTCTCTTCGTGATGATTTGATTCATGATATGGGTGATGTAACCCATATGTTGCCTGGTGCGACCGGGGCAGACTTGGCAACAAGTTTGAAAGAAGTACGTCCATTCATAGAACGTCG